>NZ_JBFAET010000374.1:0-4252 GCF_040642095.1 Streptomyces sp. NPDC020362 | reverse complement strand
AGTACCCGCGCCGGCGCCGCAGCGGCCCCCTCTCGGCCGGCGGGGGCCGGTCCGGCGGCGCCGCCGGACCGCCAGGACCGCCAGGACCGCCAGGACCGCCAGAGCCTCTCCGGTCCGTCAGGGCTCTCTCCAGGCCCCGTCAGACCCGGTAGCGACGCAGTGCGGGGACCGCGGCGGCCAGGGCCAGCATCACGACGACGACCAGTGCGCCGCCGCCCGCCACGGCGGCCCGGGGACCGAACGCCGAGCCCGCCGTGCCGTGCAGCACGTCGGCCAGGCGCGGACCGCCCGCGACGACCACGGTGAACACCCCCTGCATCCGGCCGCGCATCTCGTCGGTCGCGGCGGAGAGCAGGATGGCCCCGCGGAACACCATGGAGATCATGTCGGCGACGCCGGCGGCGGCGAGGAAGGCCATGGCCACCCAGAGGTTGCCGCTCAGTCCGAACCCGGCGATGGCCACGCCCCAGCCGACCACCGCGCCGATGACCATCCAGCCGTGCCGCCGGGCCCGTGAGAAGGCACCGGAGAACAGGCCGCCGAGAACGGCGCCGACCGGGATGCCGGCGAACAGCACGCCGAGCGCGAGCCCCTCGCCGTAGGAGCCGTACGTCTGCGCGGCCAGCTGCGGGAACAGGGCACGGGGCATGCCGAGGACCATGGCGACGATGTCGGCGAGGAACGACAGCAGCAGGACCTTGTGCCCGGAGATGTAGCGGAACCCGGCCGCTATTTCGCGCAGGCCGGCCCGGCGGGCCGGCCCCTCGCCCAGCGGTGGCAGCGCGGGCAGCCGGAACACCGCCCACACGGTGACGCACAGGGCCAGCGCGTCGATCAGGTACAGCTCGGGCAGTCCGATCACCGGGATCAGCACACCGGCCAGCAGCGGACCCGCGACCAGGCCGGTCTGCATCACGGTCGAGCCGAGCGCGTTGGCCGCCGGCAGCTCCCCGGCCGGGACGAGGCGGGCGATGGAGGCGGTGCGGGCCGGGGAGTTGAAGCCGAAGAACGCCTGCTGCAGCGCCAGCAGCACGATCAGGGCGAGGACCGAGTCCAGGCCGGTGACGGCCTGCGCCCAGAACAGCAGCGAGGTCACGGCGATGCCGGTGTTGGTGACCAGCAGCAGCTTGCGCCGGTCCACCGTGTCGGCCACCGCCCCGCCCCACAGCGCGAACACCAC
This sequence comes from Streptomyces sp. NPDC020362, assembly GCF_040642095.1. Lineage (NCBI taxonomy): Bacteria > Bacillati > Actinomycetota > Actinomycetes > Kitasatosporales > Streptomycetaceae > Streptomyces > Streptomyces sp. NPDC020362. Next base: position 3,072 of record NZ_JBFAET010000374.1, on the reverse strand, counting down.
CATGGGCACGAGACCGGCGAGGCTCGCGTAGCCGACCCAGGCGGAGGAGTGGGTGATGTCGTAGATCTGCTTGGGTACGGCCACGGCGGTGAGCTGACTGCCGACGGAGGTGACGATGGTCGACGACCACAACCGCCGGTAGGCGGGGATGCGCAGGGGCCGGGTGTCCATCGCCCAGCGTCGCCAGCCGCGCCGGGGCGGGGGCGCCGCGTCCGTCGCGGCGTCGGGTTCGGTGGTGCTGCTCTCGCTCGTGTCCACGGGTGTCCTGGTTGCTCGTTACATCTTTTCGCTTCGCGAGCCTAACTATTCCAGTGACCCATGTACATGCCGAATGGATTTGCTCAGGATCCGGCCATGAGCATGACCCCCAGTGCCAGCATGGTGACGGCGACCAGGCCGTCCAGGACCCGCCAGGCGGCGGGACTGGCGAGGACGCGGCCCAGCAGCCGGGCGCCGAAGCCGAGGGCTGCGAACCAGCACAGGCTGGCGAGGGCGGCACCGAGCCCGAAGGTCCAGCGCAGCGGGCCGCGGTCGGCGGCCAGGGAGCCGAGCAGGAACACGGTGTCCAGGTAGACGTGCGGGTTGAGCCAGGTCATCGCGAGGCATGCCAGCACCGCCCGCCGCCGCGAGCCCGCCGCCTCGCCGTCGGTGTGCAGGCCGGTGCCGGGTCTGAGCACCCGCCGGGCGGCGAGGGCGCCGTAGCACAGCAGGAACGCGCCGCCGACGAGCCCGACCGCCCGAACGGCGCCCGGCCAGGCCACCACCACCGCGCCGACCCCGCCGACACCCAGCGCGATGAGCAGCGCGTCGGACAGGGCGCAGATCCCGACCACGGCGAGGACGGCGTCCCGGCGCACCCCCTGGCGCAGGACGAAGGCGTTCTGGGCGCCGATGGCGACGATCAGGGAGAGCCCGGTGCCGAATCCGGCGGCCGCGGCGGTCAGAGCGTGGTTCATGCCCCGACGCTAGGGAAGGGATCAGTGCAGGTCCAGCTAAAGATTCTTACGTATCCTTAGCAGTCATGATGACGGAACTTCCCCTGGAGCAGGTGCGGACCCTGCTCGCCGTGGTGGACGAGGGCACCTTCGACGCGGCGGCCGCGGCCCTGCACGTGACGCCGTCGGCGGTCAGCCAGCGGGTCAAGGCGCTGGAGCAGCGCACGGGCCGGGTCCTGCTCAAGCGCACCAAACCCGTGCGCCCGACGGAGTCCGGCGCGGTGCTGGTGCGGTTCGCCCGCCAGCTGGCCCGGCTGGAGCGGGACACGCGGGGCGAGCTGGGGCTGAGCGGGGCCGGCGAGGCGACCCGGGTGTCGGTCGCGGTGAACGCGGACTCGCTGGCCACCTGGTTCCTGGGGGCGCTCACCCGGGTGCCCGGGCTCTGTTACGAACTGCACCGGGAGGACGAGGACCACACGGCGGCGCTGCTGCGCGAGGGCCTGGTGATGGCGGCCGTGACCTCCTCCCCCGACGCGGTACCGGGCTGCTCGGTGCGTGCGCTCGGCCGGATGCGCTACCTGCCGGTGGCCGCACCGGGGTTCGCCCACCGGCAGCCGGCCGGGCCGCTGGCAGAGGTGCTGGCCGAGGCGCCGGTGGTGGTCTTCGACCGCAAGGACGACTTCCAGGACGGCTTCGTACGACGGCTGGGCCGCGGGGCCGCGAGCCCCCTGCGGCACTACGTGCCCACCTCCGAGGGCTTCGCCGACGCGGTCGCCGCGGGCCTCGGCTGGGGCATGGTCCCGGAGGCCCAGGCCGAACCGCTGCTGCGTGCGGGGCGCCTCTCCCTTCTCGCTCCGGGGGAATGGTCGGACGTCACGCTGCACTGGCAGCAGTGGAAGCTCGACTCCCCCGCCTTGGCGGCACTGGCCGAGGCGGTGTCGGAGACGGCGGCGCAGGCGCTGCGGCAGTAGGGCGGACCGCACGGCCGCCGCACGGGTGCCGGTCCCTGCAGCCCGCCCCTCGTGCGCACGGATGCCGGTCGCCGCAGCCCGCCCACTGCGGACGGACTACGGTCCCCGCAGCGCGCCCACTGTGCACGGGTGCCGGTCCCCGCAACCCAGATCCTCGTGCGCGTCCCCCTGCCGTCATCCCGCCGCCTCCAGCCTCCCTGCGGCGCTGTCGAGGAGCATCTCCAGAGCCGTGGGGTAGGCGCTGGTGACCATGCGGCCGGCCAGCAGCGGGGCCGCCTCGGCGATGCGGGGGTGGCTGGCGCGCGGCAGGCGGGCGTAGGTCGAGTGCCATTTGTCCTCGTCGGCCCGCTGGGAGGCGGTCGGCAGGGTCAGGGACGCGGAGTCGAGGGCGGCGAAGGCCAGCGTCTGGTCGATGAAGGCGTGGTAGACGCGGACTGTGTCCTGCAGCGAGAACCCGGCCGTGCGCAGGACGTCCAGGACCGTCTCGTCGGCGGCCAGCTCGTGGGAGCGGCCGGTGACCCGGTTGGCGGTCAGCAGCGCCGCCTGCGGGTGGGCGACGTACGCGGCGTGGATGCGCAGCCCGATCGCCCGGAGGTCCGCCCGCCACCGTCCCGTCGGCTCCCAGCCCGTCAGCGCCTGCCCGATGAGCGCGTCCCCGATGGCCAGGGTCAGGTCGTCCATGCCGCGGAAGTACCGGTACAGCGTGCTGGGATCGCAGTCCAGCGCGAGGCCCAGACGGCGTGCGCTGAGGCCGGCGCTGCCGTGCTCGCGCAGCAGGCGCAGCGCGGTCTCGACGATCAGCCGCTCGGACAGCACGGTGCCGCTGCGGGTGGGGCGGCGCCGGCGGCGCTTCTCCTCGGGCACCACGGGCTTGGGCACGGCGCCTCCTGTCCGTCGTCTCTGCGACTGTCTGTCGTCTCTGCGGACCCTTATGCCAACACCATTGACCTTATGCCATCCCGCGGCGTTGGATTCCGGCCAGGGCGCGCCTGCCATGTTCCTTCCCGTTGCCTTCAGCCAGGGAGTTTTCCGTTATGCGTGTACTGCTCGTGGGTGCCGGCGGTGTCGGCACCGCCGTCACCCGGATCGCGGCCGGGCGTCCGTTCTTCGACCTGATGGTGGTCGCCGACTACGACCCCGCGCGGGCCGAGGCGGCCGTCGCGGCG
>NZ_JBFAET010000373.1:0-4334 GCF_040642095.1 Streptomyces sp. NPDC020362 | reverse complement strand
GCGGCGCAGCAGGTGGTCCTCGTGCGCGAACTGGTGCACCGGGAGCAGTTCCACGCTGCCGTCGCCCCGAGACGCCGCACCGGGTGTCCGGCCGTGGTCGTCCGGCCGTGGTCGTGCTCGGGGCGGTGGGCCGCCGCCGAGGGCGCCGGAAGTCTCCGCGCAACTCCTGCGACCGCGTGAATCGCTCCCTTCACCTCCGATAGCTTGGAACCACGATGGGAGCCGAAGTGACGTCAAAACGGGGGTAGTTGATGTCAGACGGGGCGCAGCAGAACAGTGGGTCCGGCAACGGTGCGGGTCCCCACGGCGGCGGGACACTTCGTTACGTGCTCGGTTCCGTCATGGTGTCCGTGGTCACCGGACTGCTGTATCAGGTGCACGGCTGCAGCCCGGACACGTCGGACCCGGCTCCTGCATCCACGGTGACGGAGACGATGCCCGCCGACACGCCGACGCCCGAGAACGACGCGCCCTCGTCCCCGAGCGTGTCCGCGGACATCACCCGCATCCTGTTCAGGGGGAGGGACTCCGGGAATCCCGCCTACTCGGACATCGAGGTCGACGTCGACATCAGGGGGTTGCGAGGCCAGGAGTGCGTCATCAAGTGGTCCTCCTACTATCCGGGCAAGAACGGGCAGGCCGACACGGACACCGGCTTCAGCGGACAGCTCTCGACCGGTCTCCTCTCTCGCGACGACGAGGCGCACTGGAACGTCTTCGCCGTCCGCAATGCCCAGTACTCCGGCTGGTCGATGCACGTCTTCGTCTACGCGCCCGACGGCACACTCCTGGATCAGGAGGACGGCCCCACGGGGTGAATCGCCCCGGACACACCGCGGCGGCGATCGGTGCCCGACGGTGACGGTACGGCGGTGCTGCACGTGGGGACCATCGACGGCCCTCCATGCTTGGGCAGGGACGCTCGCAGGCAGCCCGGAGTTCCGTCACCCCGGACGGTGCATGCCGTCGGTCCCCCGCACGAGCGCGCAGGCCTCGGCGACCGCGTCGGGACGGCGGGCCGCCACCAGGGGCAGCGCGGCCGTCCACCGCTGGCCGGCCAGCGCCTGCCGCAGCGCCCACTCGGCGGCCTCCTCGATCAGGGGGTCCGCGTCGGGCCGGCCGGCGTCGGCCGCCAGGCCGCAGGCGAGCCGCGTCCATGCGAGGTCCCGCTGCCAGGGACCGGGCACCTGTTCCAGCAGGGCACGGGCGGCGGGCCGGTCGTCCAGTGCGGCGAGTGCCCTCGCGGTCACGGTCAGGCTGTCGAGGACGGGGTCCGTGAGGATGAACTCCTGGCGTCCGAGGGCGGGATGGGCGCCGAGCGGGCCCCGGTACTCCCCCAACACGTCGGCCGCCGCGCGGGCTTGGGCCGCCGACCAGTCGGGGACAGCGGTGACCGCCCCGGCGGCGGCTCCGGCGAGCAGTACCGGCAGGACGTCGCCGCGGCCGGGCGGAATGCGGGACTCGGGTGCTGTCAGCGCGCTCGACAGATCGCCGACGCGGCACAACAGGGCGGTGGCGCCGGCGACCGCGGATGCCGGGGCCTCGCCGGGCCACACCGGGTCGAGGGCTGCCGCCGCCTCCAGGGCCAGGGTGGCGAAGCGGGTGGCCGCCTCCTGATCGAGGTGCTCCAGCGCGCCGGCCGCATGCGAAGCGAGCGGGAGCACGCGGGAGGGCGCCAGCCCGGAGCCGAGCACGTCGGCGATACCGCGGACGGCCGCGGACACCGTTGCCCTGTCGGTGGCCGGGCAGTGCCGCAGGACCGCGGTGAGGGACTCCACCGTGTCCTGCGCACCGAGCCGCGTGACGGCCCAGCCCACGGCCTGCTGCCGTAACTCGTCGGCCGCGCCCGGACCGTGGAGGCCCGCCGTCGCGACGAGGGCCACGCACTCGGGGACCGCGGCCGTGTCCTGCGATGCGAGTACGGCCGTCGCGAGGCGCCGGGCCTCGTCCTGCTGCCCTGCCGTCACGGCGGCGGCGGTCAGCGCCACCCGTGTCCGGCTCCGCCATCGACGGTCGTCGAGCCGTTTCAGCACGGCATCGGCGGCGGCGCCGTCGCCCGCGCGGGCCAGCGCCACCGCACAACGCCCCAGTGTCTCGTCCGTGTCGGCGAGGGCCCGGGCGGCGTGCGCCGCTCGTACCGCATCGCCGGGGCGGCCGGGGGCCAGCGCCTCGGCGAAGTCGATCAGGGCCCGCTCCGTGCCCGCGCCGGCCCCGTACCGGCCTGGGCGCGCGATCGGCGGCGTGCGCTCGGCCTCGTCCGCCAGGTGGGCCGCGTACCGGGGTTCCCGTTCGACGAGGGTGTCGGCCACCCGGGTCAGTGCTGTGCGCCGGGCGAGGGGTTCTCCGATGCCTCTGGCGATCGACGCCGCCGTGCGCCACTGGCCCTGCCGGGCGCAGGCCTGTGCCAGGGCCGAGCACCATCCGTCGGTTCCGAAGACGGGGCGGAGCGCGTCGAGTGCCTCCGTCCTTCGCGCGGGCTGCCGGACCAGCAGCTCGGCGACCGCGTCGGCAATGCCGGCGCCGATGCCGTTCAGGGCCAGGTGCCGCAGTGATTCCGTCCAGGTGGAACAGTAGGCCGCCAGGGCCTGCCAGCGACCGGCTCCGGCGAGCACGGGCAGGGCCAGCGACTCCAGGCGCGCCTGTTCGCTGCTGCTCAACGGCTGCGGTGGCACGGCGAGCAGCTCCTGCGCCAGCTCTGCGGCCTCGGGCCGACCGGCGTGGCCGCCCACGTACACCATGGAGACCGCGGCGCCGATCCAGCCGTCCGGCTCGTCCTCGCTCCGGTAGCGTGCCAGCAGGTCCAGGGCCTGCTGCCAGTTTCCGCGCAGGGCCAGCACGGTGAGGGCCTGGCGGCGCATCTCCCGGCAGAACGGCGCGGGATGCGGCAGCACGGCCAGCGCGAGCGCCTCCTCCCACCGGTCCAGGGTGCCCAGCGCCCGTAGGCGCAGCGCCCCGCACGCCCCGCCGCACGGCCAGTCGGCAGGGGCCGTGGCGGGGTCGTGGCCGTGCGGGCACGCCTCCTCGATCAGGCGCAGCCCCTCCCGTGCGTCCGGCGCACGCACCGCCAGATCCAGCAGCGCCCGCCGCCGGGCCTCGGGTCCCGTGATGGTGCGCGCGGCGCGCAGTGCCTGTGCAGGATCCCCGGCCTCGCCGAAGGCCTCGCTCAGCGCACCGAGCGCCAGGTCACGGTTGCCCGGTGCGACCCCGCCCACCGCGTGCCAGGCCTCCGCGTCGGCGCCCGCCGCGGCAAGGGCGGCGGGCCAGGCGGCGCGTGCGGTGGCCGGCCAGTTGGGCGCATCGCCGGATGCGCCGTCCGGCAGTCCGTCCGGTGCGAGGCGGTGGCCGTGCCGCGCGAGGGCGGTGAGGGCGCGCAGCCAGATCAGCTGCCGGCAGGCCGGATGGCCGGCGGCGGACCAGGCGGCCCGTACGCCGTCCAGGTCGCCGGCCGCGCCGAAGGACTCGGCGGCCGAGACGAGCACCTCGTCCGTCCACCGGGTGCGCTCGGAACTCAGGGACCGCATCGGACTCCGAGAGTGTTCGGAGCTTTCGGCCGGCTCCCACGGGACGGCGGCGTGTTCCGCGGCCACCATGGCAAGCGCGGCGTGCACGATCGGCACGCCCTCGGGGCTGCCCAGCCTCATCAGCACGCCGCCTGCGCCTGCGGCGGCGAAGGCGGGCACCGACCGGTACGAGGAGGGTGGTGCGCCGTGCACGAGCTCCGCTGCCTTCTCCGCCAGGACGAGCGCGCGTCGTGGTTCGGACTCGGCGAGCAGGTCGGCCAGACGGATCAGGGCGAAGCACCGCGCGCCGTCTTCCGGTATCGCCTCCGCTAGTGCCTGCGCCCGGTCGATCTGCCCGAGCCGGGCCCGCAACAGCGCCAGCCCGCCGTCCTCCACGTCGACCTCATGACGCGCCGTCACCCGGGTGTGTGCCGCGGCCAGCAGGACGGCGGACCGCAGCCCGTCCTCGGTGCCGTCCTGTGCGACCGCGCCTCGGGCGGCCTGCAGTTCCGCCAGCGCGGGGCCGTCGCCGAGCAGCCGGGACGCCATCCGGTCGTGCCGTACGGGGTCGGCGACCACGCGTGCGATGCGCTCCGGGTCGCGTGACGTCACGACCATGCGTCCGTAACCGCTGAGCAGGAAGTGGGGGGTGTCCGCCGGCCAGCCCCGCTCCCGGAAGGTGTCGGCCCAGCGATGGACGCGCTCCTGGAACGAGGGCAGTTCGTCACCGAGCAGCCGCAGTGCGGTGGCCGGCAAGGTGTCGTGCGCGAAGACGAGCGCGGTGCGGACCCGGTCGTTGCCGTCGAGGAAGACGGGGAACGTGCGCTCGGCCAG
>NZ_JBFAET010000372.1:0-4391 GCF_040642095.1 Streptomyces sp. NPDC020362 | reverse complement strand
ATTCCGGAGACGGACTTCGTTGCGCATTCTCCGGCGGTGGAGTCGTTGGCGGCGGTGCTGGAGGAGGAGCTTGCGGGGATCGTTCCGCGGGCGGGCCGGGTGCCGATGGCCTCCACGGTCACGGGTGAGTGGGTGTCGGGCACTGAGGTCGATGCGGGTTACTGGTTCGCGAATCTGCGGCGGATGGTGCGTTTCGAAGAGGCAGTTCGTGTGCTGCTCGGTGAGGGCTTCGGGGCGTTCGTGGAGGTGTCGCCGCATCCGGTGCTGACGGCTGCGGTGATGGAGACGGCCGAGGATGCGGGGATCACGGGTGTTCTGACGGTGGGCACGCTGGAGCGGGACAACGGCGGTGCCTCGCGGCTGATCACCTCGCTCGCGCAGGCGTACGTCGCCGGGCTGAGCGTGGACTGGAAGACGGTCCTGCCCGCCGCGGACTGGGTCGACCTGCCCACCTACGCCTTCCAGCACCAGCGGTACTGGATGGAGACAGCGACCGAACCTGCGGTCCCGGTCGGCGGCGACGGTGCAGGCACGGCGGCGGAGGCGCGGTTCTGGGCGGCCGTCGAGGGCGGCGACCTGGCCCACATCGCCGAGGTCCTGGAAGTAGAGGACCAGCAGCATGTGGCTGAGGTCCTGGAGGCGTTGACGTCGTGGCGGCGCCGGGAGCGGGACCTGTCGGCGACGGCGAATTGGCGCTACCGGGTGACGTGGGCGCCGGTCACGGAGCCCGAGGCGGGTGTGCTGTCGGGGACTTGGTTGGTGGTGGTTCCTTCGGGTGGGGCTGCGGGGGATCGGGCGCAGGGGTGTGTGGCGGCGTTGGCTGCCCGTGGGGCCGAGGTGGTGCTTCTGGAGGCCGCGGCGGCGGACGAGCGGTCGAAGCTGGTCGAGCGGATTCTCGCGGTGGTGTCGGAGGACGGGGTTTCCGGTGTCGTGTCGCTGCTGGCGCTGGACGAGACGCCTGTGCCGGCGTATCCGGTGGTGCCGGGCGGGCTGGCGGGGACGCTGGCCCTGGTGCAGGCGCTGGGCGACGCGGAGGTGGGTGCGCCGCTGTGGGTGGCCACCTCCGGCGCCGTGACCGTGGGACCCAGCGAGACGCTGACCAACCCTGTACAGACGCTGGCGTGGGGCTTCGGCCGGGTGGTGGGCCTGGAACACCCCGACCGGTGGGGCGGGTTGGTCGACCTGCCCGCCGTCCTCGACGAGCGGGCCGGTGCCCGGCTGGCGGCGGTGCTGGCCGGATGCGGTGAGGACCAGGTCGCGATCCGTCCGGTCGGGATCCTCGGCCGCAGGCTGACCCGCGCCGCGCAGCCGACCGGTTCCGCCGAGGTGTGGGCGCCGCGCGGAAGTGTGCTGATCACCGGTGGAACCGGTGCCATCGGCGGGCACGTGGCGCGCTGGCTGCCCGGGCGCGGTGCGGCGCGCCTGGTGCTGACCAGCCGCTCCGGGCCCGGTGGCGCGGGTGTGGCGACGCTGGCGGCCGAGCTGGCGACGGCCGGGGCACGGGTCGACGTCGTGGCCTGCGATGCGAGCGACCGGGCGGACCTGGCCGGAGTACTGGCCTGGACCGCGGCGGACGGGCCTGCGCTGTCCACGGTGATGCACACCGCCGGCGTCCCCCAGGAGACCGCCGTGCAGGACACGGACGTGGCCGAAACGGCCGCGGTGCTGGCGGCCAAGACCGCGGGCGCGGCCCTGCTGGACGAGCTGACCAGGGATCTGGACCTGGACGCGTTCGTGCTGTTCTCCTCGATCTCGGCGACCTGGGGCAGCGGCCTGCAGCCCGCCTACGCGGCCGCCAACACCTTCCTGGACGGGCTCGCCGAGCACCGCCGGGCGCAGGGGCTGCCCGCGACCTCGGTGGCCTGGGGCCCCTGGGGCGGCGGCGGCATGACCGACGAAGAAGGCGCCGCGCAGGGCGTGCGGCGCGGACTGATGGTCATGGAAGCCGACCAGGCCGTGCAGGCGCTGGCCCAGATCCTGGACCGCGGCGAAGGCCTGATGACGATCGCGGACGTGGACTGGGCGCGGTTCGCACCGCCGTTCACGCTGCGCCGGCCCAGCCCGCTCATCGAGAGCCTGCCCGACGTTGAACAGGCTCTGACCGGCTCCGACGCGGCCGCGGCCGGGAGCGACGCGGTCGTCGGCTCGGACGCGGGCACGGCCCTCGAGCAGCGGCTGGCGGGCCTGTCGCGGGCCGAGCAGAACCGGACGCTGGTCGGCCTGGTCCAGACACAGGCGGCCGCGGTGCTGGACTACCCGTCGCCCGATGCCGTGGAGGCCAACCGTGCCTTCAGCGACCTGGGCTTCGACTCGCTGACTGCGGTGGAACTGCGCAACCGGCTGAGCACCGCAACGGGCCTGCAGCTGCCCGCCACCCTGCTGTTCGACGCCCCTACGCCCACGGCCGCCGCCGAGTTCCTGCTGTCGCAGCTGGTGGGCACCCTCGGCAGCGCTCAGGCCGCCCCGGTCGCGGCGGCGGCAACCGACGAGCCACTGGCGATCGTCGGCATGAGCTGCCGGTACCCGGGCGGCGTGAGCAGCCCGGAAGAACTGTGGAACCTGGTGGCCGCCGGAACCGACGCCATCTCCGTCCTGCCGGAGGACCGCGGCTGGATCATCGAGGACACGGTCGGCACCGAGGACGAGTACTCCGGAAAGCCCGTCCGGGCGGGTGGGTTCGTCTACGACGCGACCGGGTTCGACGCGGGATTCTTCGGGATCAGCCCGCGCGAGGCCACGTCGATGGACCCGCAGCAGCGGCTCCTGCTGGAGGTGGCCTGGGAGGCGCTGGAGCGGGCGGGCCTGGACCCCGCGTCGCTGCGCGGCTCCGCGACGGGCGTGTTCGCAGGGGCGGCCGCGTCGGGGTACGGCTGGAGCAACGGCCTGCAGAGCGGCGGACTGGACGGGCACCTCGTCACCGGCGTCTCGACCAGCGTGGTGTCCGGCCGTGTGGCCTACGTCCTGGGCCTCGAGGGCCCGGCGGTCACCGTGGACACGGCGTGCTCGTCGTCGCTGGTGGCCCTGCACCTGGCCTGCCAGGCCGTGCGGTCGGGCGAGTGCACGCTGGCGCTGGCCGGCGGCGTGATGGTGGCGGCCAACCCGCTCCTGTTCAACCAGTTCAGCCGGCAGATGGGGCTGGCGCCGGACGGACGGTGCAAGCCGTTCTCGGCGGCGGCCGACGGCATGGGCCTGGGCGAGGGCGCGGGCATGCTGGTCGTGGAGCGGTTGTCGGACGCCCGGCGTAACGGACACAAGGTCCTCGCGGTGGTGCGCGGCAGCGCCACCAACCAGGACGGCGCCTCCAACGGCCTGACCGCGCCGAACGGCCCCTCGCAGCAGCGGGTGATCCGGGCCGCGCTGGCGAACGCCGGCCTTCGCGCCGACGACGTCGACGTGGTCGAGGCACACGGAACCGGGACCCCGCTCGGAGACCCGATCGAGGCCCAGGCGCTGCTCGCCACCTACGGCCAGGAGCGGCCGGAGGGACGGCCGTTGTGGCTGGGCTCGGTGAAGTCGAACATCGGGCACGCCCAGGCGGCGGCCGGCGTGGCCGGCGTGATCAAGATGGTGCTGGCACTGCAGCACCAGCAGCTGCCGCGGACGCTGCACTCGGAAGAGCGCTCGCCGCACATCGACTGGTCCGCCGGTGAGGTACAGCTGCTGACCGAGACGGTGCCGTGGTCGGCCGAGGACCGGGTGCGCCGTGCCGGTGTCTCCTCCTTCGGCATGAGCGGCACCAACGCACACATCATCATCGAAGAAGCTCCGGCTGCCGGGATCGGCGAGCCCGAGGACGACGGTGCGGCAGACGCCACCGCCGAGGTCGAGCCGGTGGTCGTGCCCGCGGTGGTGGAGGCCGGTGGGTGTGCTGCGTGGGTGGTGTCGGGCCGTTCGGCGAAGGGTCTGGCGGCGCAGGCGGGTCGGTTGCGGGAGTGGGTTGTGGCGCGCCCGGGACTCGAACCGGCCGACGTGGCGTGGTCGTTGGCGGCGACGCGGTCGGTGTTCGAGCACCGGGCGGTTGTCGTGGGTGGTGAGCGTGGGGAGCTGGTGTCCGGTCTGGAGAGCCTGGCCGACGGGTCGCCCGGGGGGTCGGTGGTCTCCGGCGTGAGCCGGTCGGGCGGCCGCACGGTGTTCGTGTTCGCCGGTCAGGGCACGCAGTGGGTGGGCATGGGCCGGGAGTTGGTGCGGTCGAGTCCGGTGTTCGCGGCGCGGTTGGCGGAGTGTGAGGCGGCGCTGGCGCCGCATGTGCCGTGGTCGCTGAGTGATGTTCTGGCGGGTGCGGAGGGCGCTCCGGGACTGGATCGTGCGGATGTGGTGCAGCCGGTGTTGTGGGCGGTGATGGTGTCGCTGGCTGCGGTGTGGGAGGCGGCGGGTGTGGGTCCGGATGCGGT
>NZ_JBFAET010000371.1:0-4422 GCF_040642095.1 Streptomyces sp. NPDC020362 | reverse complement strand
TACGACGGCCGTCATTGTCCTGGTCCCACTGGCGGTAGCACCCGGCTCGCTCATGTTCCGCACCGTCGCTGCTCTCCGATCCGTCTCCATGCGCACTTACAGCGTAAGCAGGTACTTACACCGTAAGTAGAGCACTTACGGCGTAAGCTCGTCAACGCTGGGAGACCGAGAGAGGAAGTGACCGTCGCCGTGCCCCGACGTACCACCCCGCAGCCGACCCGCGAAACGCTCACCCGGCAGCGGGTGCTGCGTGCCGCCGTCGAACTCGCCGACACCGGCGGCCTGGAGACGCTCAGCATGCGAAAGCTCGGCGAGGCCGTCGGAGTCGAGGCGATGTCCCTCTACAACCACGTGGCCAACAAGGAGGACCTGCTCGATGGCATGGTCGACCTGGTTTTCGACGAGGTCGACCTGCCCACGCCGGGTGACGACTGGCGACAGGCCATGCGGCAACGAGCCATCTCCATGCGCCACGTGCTGTCCCGCCACCGCTGGGCGATCGGGCTGATGGAGTCACGGTCCAATCCCGGCCCCGCCACCCTGCGTCACCACGACGCTGTTCTCGGCTGCCTGCGTCAGGGCGGGTTCTCCCTCACCCTGACCGCCCACGCCGCCTCGGTCCTCGACAGCTTCATCTACGGGTTCGCCCTGCAGGAGAAGGCCTTGCCGTTCGACACCCCGGACGAGACCGCCGAACTGGCGGAGTCCATCATGAGCGGTTTCGGCGACGGCGAGTACCCGTACCTGACCGAGATCGCGACCGCGCACGTCATGCGTCCCGGGTACGCCTACGGCGATGAGTTCGAGTTCGGGCTGGACCTGATCCTCAACGGCCTCCAGCAAGCAGCGGGTTGACAGCCGAGTAGAACGGCGTCCGAGACCGGCTCCGGCCTGTCCCTCAGGCCGGAGCAAGGGTGCCTGCGGACGCGCCGGTCCCCCTATGGCGAGGGGCGCCTGGTCGTGGCTGCGTGATGTCGGGGGTGGGGCGCACCCGCCCGTTCTGGCTTTCGCAACAACGTTCGTGGCTGGCCCGGTCCTGTGTCCTCAGCCGGTTGTCGCTGCTTCCGGGCGGTGCGGGTGCGGGGTGCATGGGGCGTTCGGGGTGGTTGGGCAATCCACCAGCAGCGCGTCGACCGCGCGCAGCATGCGGGCTCAAGACGAAGCAGGCGCGGGTGCAGTTGGCCGTCGCTGCGTCAGGGGCCGGTTGGGGGCGTGGCGCGGCGGGCGTGGAAGAGGCCCCAGCGCAGCAGTCGGCGGCGGGTGATGTCGGTCCACAGGGGCAGGTTGGCCAGCAAGCCGTCGAGGTAGGCGGGGCTGATGGTGCTGCGCAGCTCGGCTGTGCGGCGGCGTACCTCCTCGTCGAGGCGTGTGTAGTGGGTGGTCAGGTGCTCGGTGAGGTCCTCGAAGTCGGTCTTCAGGCCGAGGCGGGACAGGCTCTGCTGGTAGAACGATGGCGTTGCCAGGCTCTGCACGCCGAGTCGGGACAGCGCGGGCCGCAGGGCCTGGGCGGGGGTGTCCTCGGCCGACATGATGTCCGAGAAGACCAGTGCACCGCCCGGTTTGAGCACGCGCACCGCTTCGCCCACTGCGCGGTCCCGGTCGGTCACATGGCACAGGACTTCCAGGGACCAGACCACGTCGAAGCGTTCCGCCTCGTGGGGGAGATGGTTGAGGGAGCCGGTGACGACCTCGATCAGGCCGTCCAGGCCGCGTCGGGTGTTGGCGGCGCGGTGGCGCCGGTTGTGCACCTCGCTCAGGTCGAGGGCCACCACCCGGCAGCCGAAGCGCTCGGCGAGCGTGCGGGCTGAGCCGCCGTACCCCGAGCCGAGGTCGAGCACGGTGGCATCGGGGCCGAGCAGGTCCGCGATCCGGTCCGCGGCGTGTTCCACGGTGCGGCGCGAGGCATCGGCGATCGCCTCCTGCGGGTGGGCGTATACACCGACGTGGATGTCCTCACCGCCCCAGACAGCGTCGTAGAAGGCGTCGACATCGCTGGCCTCGTAGTAGCGGCGGGTCGATTCCTCATGGTCCGGTGCGCTGCTGTCATCCCTGGTCGTATCGCTCATGGCGGATGAATTCCCAATATCGACTAGGGCGATGCACACCAACGGTCAATGCGATAGCCAGCGGAGTCCCATGGGCCGTCGGTGATCACGTGGTGCTTCGAGCCTGGCCGGGTGCGGTCGACCGGGCTCGGACCCGTTTTGGGCCGCCCCGACGGGCCTGGTGGTGAGAGTCGTCGATCACCACCCGCGACCAGTCCAGCTCGCCGGCCTGGTGCAGCTCGGTCAGCAGCACCTGGTGCAGGCGGTCCCGGACCCCAGTCTCGCTCCAGTCCCGCAGACGTCGCCGGCAGGTCATGCCCGACCCGAAGCCGAGTTCCGCGGGTGCGGCCGACGGGCTACCCAGTAGCCGATTCGGCGACTGCCGCAGCCCTGCGCGACGAGCTCGACTTCCTCCTGGATGTCGACCCGGCCCCATGGGCTGCAGCTGTCGCGCGTGAGTTCTTAGCATTCGTGGATCACGAGCGAGAGGCGCTGCGACAGCGGTACCGCGTCTCACGGAATCCACCGTGGGCGGGACGCCACGTCGGCAACCGTTGGTACCTAAACGAGCGGCGATTCGCGTGGATCCATGCCTCACAGCTGGGAATGACCGGGCAGGACGAATACTTCTCGCGATCGCAAGGTGCTCATCTGCGTGAGCTGGGGCTCGCCATGTATACGCCTATCGACCATCTGACGGGGTTGCGGAGGGGACCGTGGATCGGGATGCATCCTCGGATGATCGCCGTCTACTCCTGTGCGCTGGCCAATCGGATCGCTCAGGCCAATGCCCTGACCCCTGTGACCCATGATCCGCGATTGTTCGCCCTGCCCAGTGACTGGGCGGTGGATGAGCTGGGCGCCGCCCTCCTTCAAGGGCCTCGTTCCACGCCCGCACCCGCAGCGAGTGGCCAAGCAGCCATGTTGTACGCATGTGCAGCCGTACAGGCTATGGTGCCAGCCCGGATCGAGCATGTGCCTGTCGAGAGGATCGTCAGAGCGCGCCGCACGCTGTCCGACGAGTTCGACGCCTTCCGAGCACATCTCGAAGGGCTGGCCGAGGAATTCGCCGGTCTTGACAGCATCGAGGATCTGGGAATCCTGCAGTCGCAGTCGCAGTCGCAGTCGCAGTCGCAGTCGCAGTCGCAGTCGCAGTCGCAGTCGCAGCTGCAGGTCATGGTCGATGGCAACCTGGCACATCCGTCCCGCGAACTCGAACGCGGCCTGCGGACACTGGGGATGCAGCCGGTGCGTGCCGCGTTCGGGTTGAAGTCCCTGGAACTTCCAGCGGTCGCGGCGCTTGCCGCCCAGGCCGTGCACCTCTCCCCAGTTGCCGGGGCCAGCGGCGCGATCACTCTTCAGCTCTATTCCTCCGTCCGAACCGCACGGCGTGAAGCTGCGGAACAGCAAAAGAGCGCAGCAGGCTACCTGCTCAAGCTCCGCCGGGAGCTTGATACGGCGAGGTTCCTGGCACGTGCGCGGCGCGCACTCTTGAGAAGGCCGTGATGATACCCCGACCAGTACCGAGGAGAGGGTGCTGCTCCGTTTCCGGTGTCCGAGCCGCCTGAGCGGGCCGCAATCATTTGCCGGTCAACTCAGAGCCCGTAACACGATCATGATCGGATGTCACTCGGGGGCGTCGACCGGCGTGTGCGGGGTGCCGGACCGAGGCCCTCCGGCGCAGGCCACCACTGCTGTCGCTGCGGCGTTGAGGAAGAGCGTGAACACCAAGGACCTGTCCACCTCGTCGATGCAGCCGATACGGAGAAGCTCTTCCCCCACCTGCTCGAGGATGCCGACGGTGGTGGTAAGGGCCCTCGACGGTGTGGCCACGCCTCAAGGTGTGGCGCAACCGAACCCGGTAGGTATGTGCAAGCCGGTTGGCGGGGAGCAGGCCGTCCCAGAGGAGGAAGGCACCCCCAGCGATCAAGGCGTCGCGTGCGGGGCCACGCGTGCGGGGCCACATGCCGCGGTCTGCTCGCCAATCATGTCGGCGAGGTCGTCGCGCGTCACGCCCCGGCCTTGTGACAAGAGGGCGGCTGATGGAGTGTCTGTGACAAGTAGCCCGCCTTCCAGGTGACAACCAGCCTGCTTCGACCCGATCTTTCTGCCAGCCTATCCAGCTCCACCAGTGACAACTATCGAGCCTTGGCACACTTGAGCCGCCTCCAGCAGGCGGGCGTAGTCGGTTTCGGTGAAGCTCTTGCGACGGCCCTTGGAGGGGCCTCGGTCGAGGTGCATGCGGTAGATCAGCCGTGGTCGGTGGTCGGCTTTGGTGCAGATCAGCGCGGCCATGGAGAAACGTTTGGTGCCTTGGGCGGTGACTCTCACCACCGGGGTGTGGCCCCGGCAGCCCCAGGTATGACGCTTGGGCGGC
>NZ_JBFAET010000370.1:0-4428 GCF_040642095.1 Streptomyces sp. NPDC020362 | reverse complement strand
TTCGGGCCAGGGATATCGTTTCGTGTCCGTTCGGTTCTCCTGCGTGAGGAGGCTGTGCCCGATTGCCGAGGGCGAGTGCCGGCGGGTGGGTGCCCAGGGGGCGGTCGCGGGCGCTCGCCAGTGGCCGGCGCTTCAACGGGGTTGTCCGGCGAGGTGTCGCCCGCGTCTGCGGCGTACTGCCCCGTCCTGATCGCCGCCGGGTCGGCGCGTGCGTCGAGGCCGGCTTTCACCGCCGTACGCCCCGGGGTGAAGCGCAGCCTGCGCCGCACCCGCCCCGGGGGTGCTGTGCGTGGGGCGTGCGCCGTTCTGCGCCCGGTGATCCTGTCCGGTGCCTCGGTGCCTCGGTGCCTCGGTGCCTCGGTGCCTCGGTGCCTCGGTGCCTCGGTGCCTCGGTGTCCGGGGCGGGCTCCGGGTGCGCTCAGGGCCGCGGTACGGCGGGTTCAGGGTCGGGCAAGGTGGGCAGTTCGGCCGTGACTGCGCGGATGGTGGTGCGCAGCCAGTTCTGGGCGGGATCGTCGTCCAGGCGCGGGTGCCAGATCATGCGGTAGGTCATGGGCTCGATCTCGCGGGGTGCGGGCACGCACCGCAGGCCGGGGTCGGTGGCGTGCTGTGCCACGAGTCGCCGGGGCAGTGTGGCGACCAGCCCGGTGCCGGGGATGGCCAGGGGCGCGACGGCATGGTGGGGAACGCTCAGGCTGATGTGGCGCGGGGCGGCGAGGGAGCCCAGACGCTGGTCGAGCAGCCCCTGACGTCCCTCGGTGACGGTCACCTCGATGTGGGAGCAGCTGAGGTACTCGTCCAGGGACAGCCTGGCCCGGCCGGCGAGAGGGTGCCCGGCGGACAGGAGGCAGACGTAGCGCTCTTCGAGGAGCTGCTGGGTGCGCAGGGCCGGGGGCGCGGGGACTGCGGTGAGGACGAGGTCGGTCAGGCCGCGTTCGAGATCGCCGAGGGCGTCGTCGTGCCAGGCTCTGAAGGTGAGCCGGGAGTCGGGTGACTGCTGGAAGAGCCGCTGGAAGAGGGCGGGGCCCAAGACCGCGGTGGCGTAGTCGGTCCCGGTGATGCGGAGGACTTCTGCGGCCGTTGCGGGGTCGAAGGCGCTGTGCGTGAACATCGCCTCCAACTGCGGGAGGACGGACCGGAGTTGGAGACGCAGGCGTTCGGCGCGGGGTGTGAGCTGGTATCCCTCGGCGCCGCGTACGAGGAGTTCGTCGCCGAACGCCGCGCGCAGACGTTGCAGGGCTCGGCTCATGGCCGGCTGGCTGAGGCTGACCCGCGCGGCCGCCCGGGACACGTGGCGTTCTTCGAGCAGTGCGGTGAGCGGCGCCAGCAGATTCAGATCCACCCGCTCAATATGCGTCATGCGCATAATCTACATACGGATCATTCATTGGACGCATGGCTACGATCCGCTGCAGTCTCGACTCGGGGCCGGACGGTCCCGGTCGCCGTCCTGGCACAGGACGCGCACTTCTTCCCTGCACCCGGAGCCCGACGATGAGCCTTGAGCAGCGCGAGACGGTCAAGCAGATCCTCCGCGATTCCCCCTTCGACCTGGGGGGAGAGGTATCGCTCCAACGCCCCCTGTTCGAGCAGATGCTGACCTCCCAGCCCTTGCCCGGCGACGTCATCACCACGCCGGACACGCTGGGCGGCGTCCCGGTTGTCCACGTCGACATCGCCGGTGCCCGGGCGGACGGTGTGGTGCTCCACCTGCACGGCGGGGGGTACGCGGTCGGTTCCGCCCGTGCCTCGGCCTCGCTCGCCGCCCAGATCGCACGCCGCAGCGGCACCCGCGTGGTGGCCGTCGACTACCGGCTGGCGCCCGAGGACCCCTTCCCGGCGGCGCTCGACGACGCACTGGCCGCCTATCGCGCCCTGCTGGAGAGCGGAGCGGCCGCCTCCGAGGTGGCCATCGCGGGCGAGTCGGCGGGCGGTGGCCTCGCGGTGGCCCTGCTCGCAGAGATCGAGGCTGCCGGTCTGCCCCGCCCGTGCTGTGCCGCCGTGTTCTCCCCTTGGGCCGACCTGACGGTCACCGGCGACAGCTACACCTCCAAGGCGGAGGTGGATCCGTCCGTCACCGCCTGTGCCCTGCGCACCCGCGCCCGCGACTACGCCGCCGGAACCGGTCTCAACGACCCGCGGCTCAGCCCCGTCCACGCCGATCTGACCGGCCTGCCGCCGCTGCTCGTCCAGGCCGGCTCCCACGAGGTTCTCCTCGATGACGCCCTGCGCCTGGCGGCTCGCGCCGCCGCCGATGACGTCGCCGTCACGCTCGAGATCACCCCTGGCGTTCCGCACGTCTTCCAGGCCTTCGCCGTCGTCCTGGACGAAGCCGGTGCAGCCCTGGACCGCGCGTCGGCCTTCCTGCGAGCGCACCTGCGCCCGTGACGCCCCGTGCACCCCCGACTGCCGGTGCGGATACCGGCTCGCCCGAAGTCACCTCGCAACGCCGCGGACCGTCCTGAGTCTTCCCCAGGCATCGTCAGGAGGCCTCGAACTTCCGGAACGAAGGAGGTCGTCACCAGGCTTGCCGGCGAGGACTTCCATGCCATCCTCGAACCCGACGTCGCCACATCCTCGAACCCGACGTCATCGCCCCGTCGGTGGCGACGCAGGCCGTGGCTTCGGTGATGCGGTCGTGGGGCGGCGGAGGTGCGGTCAACAACAGTCCCGGCACATCCTGGAGGACCTTGACGAATTGAGTTCCTGAGAGGGTGCTCCGCGACAGTTCAAGGCCTCTCGTAGTACTTGAAGACGGGTTGTCCGGTTCCGGGTCTTGTGGTTGGCGGCCGGTGCGGTGTGCGGGTGGACGTGGACGGACGGCCTGCATACCCGAGCGGCCCGTCGGCTGAAGCCTGGGAGTCGATCCGGCCGGTCCTCACCGCTTGGGAGGCGAGGCACCCCTCGGTCAGCGGGCATGCGGGGCCGTGCCGGATGCGGGAGACGGTGAACACGATCCTGTACCAGGCCGCACCGGCTGCCAGCGGCGTTTTCTGCCGCACGACCTGCCGCCGAAGGGCGCGGTGTACTGCTGCTTCGCCAAGTGGCGCGACGACGGTACCGCCGAGGCCATGCACGACCTGCTGCCCTGGCAGGTCCGCGAGACGCGTCGGCGGCTCGAGGACCCCACCGCCGTCGTGCTGGATTCCCAGACCGTGCGGGCCTCCACGAACGCGCCCCACCAGACCACCCGGCTGGATGCGGGCAAGAAGAGCCCGGGCCGCAAGCGGGGCATCGCCACCGATGTCCTCGGGCTGGCCATCGCCGTAAGGGCGGTGGTGGCGAGCGCGCACGACAACGCGATCGGCATCGCATTGCTGGACAAGGCCGGTGTCGCCGCACCGACGGTGACCAAGGCGTGGGTGGACGCTGGGTTCAAGGACGCCGTCGTCGCCCACGGCGCCGGCCTCGGCATCGACGTCGAGATCGTTCGCCGACTCAGTCTGATCTCCGGCTACTCGCCGTGGAACAGCTAATCAGGATCAACCTGCTTAATGGGTAGGGCAGTAAAGGCAACGGACGGTACCCATCGCTGGCCGCCGTACCGGGTGAATGCTGCTATCAGGTCTGCCCGCTTCCGCCGGCCGACTGGTGGTGAAACCTCGGAGCGGACAACACGCCTTCAGGTACTACGAGAGCCCCCTGAACCTCGCAGAACACCCAATGACGCTGCCGGGCATCTGCGGGGCCGCGCCGGATCAGGAACTGCAGGAACTGCAGGAGCCGGCTGAGCGAAGGCTGTTTCAGCCGGTGCACGTAACGCCGTTTGTTTCAGCCCCTGATCAACGACAACAGTTGCCTCAGGCGGAGGGCACCAGGGAGAAGACCACACGCTTTCCGGTGGTGGTGTTCTCCCGCTCGTTGAGCCCCCACAGGCGCCCGGACGAAGGGGCGTAGGAGAGGTTCTGGGTCAGCGGCGGGGCGTGGGTGAGGACGTGCGGGGCCGCCCCGACGGCTGCGCGGTGGATGCAGTACGGCACGTCGGAGTCGGTGGTGCCCGCGCTCTCGGGGCACTCGCCGCTGAAGTAGTAGTAGGTGCCGTCCGTCGCGGCGCCCTGCACCTTCCAGATCGGCACGCTGTAGACGGCGGACGCGGTGACCGTGCCCGTGGTGTCGGCTGCGGTGTCGGTGTCCGGCAGGGCAGTGCTCGCGTTCAGCGGCCAGCGCATCAGCGGGCCGCCGCCGTGGTCCGCGATCTGGGTGGTGACCAGGGCGTCGGGCGTGGAACTGCGGTCCAGGCTCAGCGAGGTGAGGCACGGCTCGCTGGCGTTGCACGCATCTCCCGCGTTGCCGGTGAAGTAGGCGCCGACCATGGGCAGCGCCCAGTTGCTGTAGTGCGCCGAGGAGTTGCCGTTGCTCTCCACCCCGACCGAAGCGGAGCCGGTGTCGCTCATCTTCCACAGGTGCCGCAGGTCGTAGACCTGGATC
>NZ_JBFAET010000369.1:0-4459 GCF_040642095.1 Streptomyces sp. NPDC020362 | reverse complement strand
GGGCGGCGGCCTCGACCTGCCGCGCACGCTGCGGGCCAACCTGGCGACCGCGCGGCGCGGACCGGACGGCACGGTCCAGGTCATTCCCGAGCGCCCCGTCTTCCGCGCCCGGGCCCGCAAGGCCGCCGACTGGCGGCTGATGCTGGTCACCGACGTGTCGGGGTCCATGGAGGCGTCCACCATCTGGGCGGCGATCACGGCCTCCGTACTGGCCGGGGTGCCCACCCTGTCCACGCACTTCCTGGCCTTCTCCACCGAGGTCATCGATCTGACCGATCACGTCGAGGACCCGTTGTCGCTGCTGCTGGAGGTCAGCGTGGGCGGCGGCACCCACATCGCGGCCGGGCTGCGGCACGCGCGGGAGCTGGTCACCGTGCCCTCGCGCACGCTGGTCGTGGTGGTCAGCGACTTCGAGGAGGGCTACCCGCTCGGCGGGCTGCTCGCCGAGGTCCGTGCCCTGGTCGGGGCGGGCTGCCAGGTCCTCGGGTGCGCGAGCCTGGACGACTCCGGCCGGCCCCGGTACTCCACCGGGGTCGCGAGCCGGCTGGTCGCCGCGGGCATGCCGGTCGCCACCCTCAGCCCGCTCGAACTCGCCCGCTGGGTAGGGGAGAAGATCGCATGAGCAAGGACCTCGAGAGCGAGGGGCGTGTGAGCGAAGCCCACGCGAGCCAGGAGCGTGCGAACGAGGAGCGTGCGAGCGAAACCCACGCGAGCCAGGAGCGTGCGAACGAGGAGCGTGCGAGCGAAACCCACGTGAGCCAGGAGCGCGTGGGCCAGGAGCGCGTGGGCCAGGAGCGTGCGAGCGGGGACGGTGCGAGCGGGGACCGGGTGCGTGCGGCTCTGCCGCCGGTCGCGCCGTCCGTGACCGCCGAACTCGTCGCCGCCCTCTCCCCCCGGCTGCGCAAGCGGCTCGACGCGGGCATCGCCAAGCTGGCGGACCGCCCGGCCGTCCGCGACGGCGACATCGTGCGCATAGCCGTCGACGACGGCACCGATGTCGAACTGCACGCCCCTGGTGGCACCGTGACCCGTGCCGACGACGTCCGCTGTGGCTGCCTGCTGGCCCCGGACTGCCTGCACCGCGCCGCGGCGGCCTCGGCGGCACCGATCGCGGAACCGGCCTCGGAACCGGCCGCAGCGGCCCGCTCCGAGGATCCGGACGCCGGCGCGGCCCCGGATGCGAACCCCGGTGCGCAGGCGCTGCCGGAACCGGAACAGCCCGAGCGGGCCACCCCCGAACAGTGCGCCGCCGCCCGTGCCCTGCACGCTGCCGCGACCGCCGTACTCGAAGCGGGTACGGACGGTTCCGGGGCCGTGCTCCAGGCGGAGCTGCTGCGCGCCGCGCACACCGCGCGGCTCGCAGGTCTCCCCCGGGCCGCCGCCACGGCCGTCTCCGTGGTCACGGCGGTGCGCGCGGCCCGCTCGGCCGACCCCGCCCACCGCCTCGCCGACCTCGTGGGCACGCTGCGCGACGCCCTGTCGGCGGCCCACCGCATCCCGCATGCCGAAGGTCCGGAACTGACCGAGCTGCGCGGCACGGTACGGCAGCCGTACCGCCCGGACGGCTCGCTGCGGCTGTACGGCCTCTTCACCGAGCCGGTGCTCACGGCGAGCGGCTATGCGGGCGCCGTCACCTGGACCGCGGATGCCGAGGGCCGCCTGTACCAGGTGCCGGACGTGGCCCCGGGCGGTGCCGGGCGGGCCGTGGGCGCGGCCGACCGGGCCGTACGCGTCGGGGACACGGCACTGACCCACCGCGAGCTGTCCCGGGCCGGGCTCGCGGTGTCGGGTGCCACGGTCTCCCCGGCGGGGCGGCTCGGGGCGGGCGCAGGAGTGCGGGCGGTCCGCGCGTCCGGTGCCGACTGGCGTGCCGAGCCCCTGGACCGGCTCTGGACGGTGCCCACCGCCGAACAGGTGTCCCGCGCCCTGGCAGGAGGGACCGACCTGCTCTTTCTCGAGGTCACCCTCGTCGGCACGGTCCGCGAGGCGGCGGGCGACTGCCTTCTCGCCGAGTGCGACGGCGTCACCCTGCGGCTGACCGCCGCCCACGACCACCCGGCGCTCCCCCACCGCGACAACCTCCGTCTGCTGGCCGCCGCCCGGGGCAGCCGGCTGCGGATCGTCGCCCGGCTCACCCCGGCCCCGCACCCCCGGGCCCTGCTGCTGGCGACCGAGCACCCCACCATCCCCGGCACCCGGATCGACGCCGGACTGGACCGGCTGCTCCGCGCCGACCTGCCCGCGCCCGCCTCGTCTGCGCCCGGGGCCGCCGCGCCCCCGCCCGAGGAGGCCCCCGTGCACCTGCTGCGGCGCCGGGTGCAGCAGGCGGCCTCGGGCGGTCGGCTCGTGCTGTCCTTCCCGGGGAACACGGCCGCCGACGTCCGGCGGCTGAGCGGCCACGGTCTCGCGACGGCGGGCGATCTGCTGGATGAACTGCACGCTGCCGCGGCGGAGCGCTCACGTGATGTCTTCGGCCGTCTGCTCCCGGCGGACCCGGACCGGTTCGCCCGGGCCTGGCTGGCCGCGGCCCGCTACACCGACGAGGTGGACCGCGCGCTGTGTGCCGCGGCCTGGGGGGCCTGAGGGGCCCGGGGACGCGGGACCGCAATCCAAAAGGGCGCCACCTGCGTACTCAGAGAGACAGCCGCAGCCACGGGGGTACGCCCCGGACGGCCGGTCCGACGCCTGCGATCGCGCCGCTGCTCCCTTGCGGTTGCGGCTGTCCCCCGCGTACCGCCGTGAGGTGCGCGGGAGGAGGGAAGGAAGGGTGCATCCATCATGCGAGCACAACGCGCGACGCGTCTCGCCGCGGTGTCCGCGGTCGGCATTCTGATGGCCGGCGGCGCCGCGATCGGCACGGCGGGCCCCGCCGCAGCGGCGGCCCCTGCCGTGCACACTCATGTCGCCACCGACATGTGCGGCGACTGGGGCCGCGGCTGCTTCGACAATGGGTTCCGGTCCGGCCACGGGTTCCGGTTCGACCACGGGTTCCGGTTCGACCACGGATTCCGCTTCGACCACCGGTTCGGCTTCGACCACCACGGATTCTTCTTCAATCGCGGAGGTGTCTTGATCATCGTGGTCTAGTGCTCCCCCGGACATCGCGCTGCCCGGTGCCGCGGCCGGACATACCCCCCTGTGCCCGGCGACCGGACATCACACCGCCCGGGGCTGCTGGGCGACGCTGTCACTTTCCCCAGATCTTCCGGTATCCCTCCCGGTAGCCCGACGGGTCCCAGGTCGTGGCGCCATGGCTGTTGTCGGCCGTGGTGACGTGGATGGGGGCCACATATCCGCTGGCGGGGCGGCCGGAGAAGGCGCGGTTGAACTCGTCGACGATCTGCCAGCCCTGCAGGGACAGCGGCTCGGGCACGGTGGCCGCCTGGTACTGCCTGTTGTTGATGCGCTGGAAGGCGGACGGGTCGCCGTCCCCTGCGCCGATGTTGTAGGGCGGCCCGGCCCCCTTCCGATCCGCGGCACGAAAGGCCGGGGCGGCATCGGCGAAGTACAGGTCGTTGATGGCGACGGAGTACGTCCACCCGTGGGGGAAGCGGGACAGGAGTGAGGAGATCTCCTGGGGGGTGCGGCTGCTCGCGTCCGGGATCGGGATGTTCTCGTACGCCAGCAGCTTCACGCCCGGACAGGTGGCGAGTTCTTTCCTGATCAGGTCGGACTTGTTCTTGGCGAAGGGGATCGAGGCGTCGGTGAAGAGCACGACCCCGGCTCTGCCGTTCGAGCTCGCGATGACCCACTGGGCGCTGACCGCGGCCACGTCCTCGACCTCGGTGGTGACGTTGGTGAAGAGCTCGGGGCGTCGGCTGGGGCCGGGGGAGGCGACCGCGTGCCAGCCGATCAGCGGGATGCGTGCCGCGTGGGCCCGCGCGACCTGCTGCGAGGTCGCCTCGGGGTCGAAGCCTCCGATGACGATGCCCGAGGGCTTGAGCGCCACGGCCTGGCTCATCGCCGCCTGGATGCCTGCGGGGGTACCGCCACCGTCGATCACCCGGACGTTCCAGCCGATGACCCGTGCGGCTTCCCGTACGCCGTCCGCGGCGCCCGCGACTCCGGGATTGGTCATGGTCTGGGCGACGTAGACGACGGTCTTGCCGGCCAGCGCCCCGGGGCCGCTGGTGGGCCCCTTCCACGGGATGGCGGTCCGCTCCGCCCGGGCGACGGCGGCCTCGGCCCTGGTGTGGGCCTCGGGGCAGCCGTTCGGTCCCGAGGGGGAGTCCTCCGGGCCGCTCGACGAGCCGCGTTCGCAGCCTGCCAGGACGGCTGCCGCGACCAGCAGGGCGGTGGCGGCGGACCCGGGCCTGAGGACGCCGGGGGTGGCCTTGCGGTTGCGGTGCACGGAATCTCCTCGCTGAGGGACGGGCGGGAGGATGCGCCTGGGCTCGGTGGTGAGGCACGCGGTGTGGGTCATGGAGTGCGGCCGGCCGGGCCGCCGTCCTGGGAGGAC
>NZ_JBFAET010000368.1:0-4507 GCF_040642095.1 Streptomyces sp. NPDC020362 | reverse complement strand
CCCTACACGCCGCTCTTCGGTTCTGGTTGGGGGGTTTGGGTGCCGCCGGTTCGGCGGGGGGCGGGCCGGCGGGCCCGGAGGGCTCGCCGGGTTTCGGGGCGGGCTTGCGGGCGGGGTCCTGTGCCGGCTTCTGAGCGGGTTCCTCCGGGCCTTCGGCCGCGGGGGCCACGATCCCTCCCGCACCGCCCGGAAGGGCCAGCAGGCGTGTCCGGGAGGGGGGTACGGCGGGAGCGGGGACCGTGCGTGCGCCCTGGGCGAAGCGTGTCCGTACGTCGCGCTCGGCCAGCGCCCGGCAGCGGTCCAGCAGGCGGGCCGCCGTGGGGTTCCCGCGCAGTGCCCGCAGCGCGGCAAGGTCGTCCGGCGTCGGCCGGTGCCCGGCGCCCAGCACTTCCTCCAGGAGCGCGAGGTAGTCGGCGGCGGTGCCCGGCAGGGCGGCGCGGTACCGGCCCAGATCGGCCACCAGGAAGGCGCGCAGCCGGGCTCCCTCACGCATCGCCTCGTCGAGGGACTCGGCGAGACGGAAGCAGTCCTTGACGTCCTCGGCGGACGCTCGGCCGGGGTGAAGGGCGAGGGCGAGGGCTCGGCGGAGCACACGCAGCTCCTCCGCGCCGAAGGCCATGCCGCCGCGGGATCCGTATGGCGTGGGCATGCGGCGACGCTACCGCTAATCGGACAAAAGTGACGGATGGGATTGTTGTGTCGCCGCGTGTCGTTACCGGGTTTCCCTCGACCGGGGCCACGCGCGCGGGGACGGCGAAGACCGGCACCCTCGCGGGCGCCGGTCTCCGGCCGGTCTCCTCACAGACGCGACACGTTCCGCTCGTACACCAGACGCAGGCCGATCAGGGTCAGCCACGGCTGGTGCTCGTCGATCACCGAGGACTCCCCGAGCACCATCGGGGCGAGGCCACCGGTGGCGATCACCGTGACGTCGTCGGGATCGTCGGCCAGTTCCCGGGTCATCCGGCTCACCACTCCGTCGACCTGCCCGGCGAAGCCGTACACGATGCCCGCCTGCATGGCCTCGACCGTGTTCTTGCCGATCACGCTGCGCGGCCGGGCCACCTCGATCTTGCGCAGCTGCGCGCCCTTGACGCCGAGCGCCTCCACGGAGATCTCGATACCGGGCGCGATCACCCCGCCCACGTACTCGCCGCGCGCGGAGACCGCGTCGAACGTCGTCGCCGTGCCGAAGTCGACGACGATCGCCGGGCCGCCGTACATCTCGACGGCCGCCACCGCGTTGATGATCCGGTCCGCGCCGACCTCCTTGGGGTTGTCGGTGAGGATCGGCACGCCCGTCTTCACACCCGGCTCGACCAGCACCGCCGGCACGTCGCCGTAGTACCTGCGGGTGACCTCGCGCAGCTCATGGAGGACCGACGGCACGGTGGCGCAGATCGCGATGCCGTCGATACCGTCGCCCAGCTCCTCGCCGAGCAGCGGGTGCATGCCCATCAGGCCCTGCAGCAGCACCGCCAGCTCGTCCGCCGTGCGGCGCGCGTCCGTGGAGATGCGCCAGTGCTCGACGATGTCCTCGCCGTCGAACAGGCCGAGCACGGTGTGCGTGTTACCGACGTCGATCGTGAGCAGCATGGCCGTTACTCCGCCTCGCGCAGGTCCAGGCCGATGTCGAGGATCGGCGACGAGTGGGTGAGCGCGCCGACGGCCAGGAAGTCCACGCCGGTGTCGGCGTACGCACGCGCGGTGTCGAGCGTGAGCCGCCCGGAGGCCTCCAGCAGGGCCCGCCCGCCGACGATCCCGACCGCCTCCGCGCACTCCAC
The DNA here is from genome assembly GCF_040642095.1 of Streptomyces sp. NPDC020362. Classification (NCBI taxonomy): domain Bacteria; kingdom Bacillati; phylum Actinomycetota; class Actinomycetes; order Kitasatosporales; family Streptomycetaceae; genus Streptomyces; species Streptomyces sp. NPDC020362. The sequence continues at coordinate 2,723 of NZ_JBFAET010000368.1, read as the reverse complement.
GGGCGTGAAGTTGTCCAGCAGGATCAGGTCGGCACCGGCGTCGACGACCTCGCGCAGCTGGTGCAGGGTGTCGACCTCCACCTCGATCGGCACGTCCGGGAAGGCCTCCCGTACGGCCTTGAAGGCCGGCGCGACGCCGCCCGCGGCGACCACGTGGTTGTCCTTCACCAGGGCGGCGTCGGAGAGCGACATGCGGTGGTTGACGCCCCCGCCGCAGCGCACCGCGAACTTCTCCAGCGAGCGCAGCCCCGGCGTGGTCTTGCGGGTGTCCCGCACGCGCGTCTTGGTGCCCTCCAGCACGTCCGACCACGCGCGCGTGGCGGTCGCGATCCCGGACAGCCGGCACATGAGGTTGAGGGCGCTGCGCTCGGCGGTGAGCAGGTCGCGCGTGCGCGTGGTGACCGACAGCAGCTTCTGTCCGGCCTCGATGCGGTCGCCGTCCTCGACGTGCCGCTCGACCTCGAACTCGTCCGTGCAGACCACCGAGAGCACGGCCTCGGCGACCCTGAGGCCCGCCACCACACCGGCCTCGCGCGCGGTGAAGTCACCGGTGGCGACGGCGTCCTCGGGGATGGTCGAGACGGTCGTCACGTCCACACCGCCGTCCAGGTCCTCCTGGATGGCGACGTTGGCGACGTCCTCGACCTCGATGGGGTCGAGTCCGGCGGCGGCCAGCAGTTCGGCGAGTGCGGGGTCGAGCCCGCACTCCAGGTACTCCTCGTCGCCCTCGGCGCCGCAGGCGCAGCCGTCACCGCAGCCGCCGTTCGGGGCGAGGGGAAGGTCGTCGGTGCTCACGTGTTCACTGCTCCTGGGGGCGCTGGGTCTGCCGGGTCGGGGGGAAGTCTGCGGTGTCCGTGGTGTGGACGGCCAGGGACCGGTCCGGATTGAGCCGTACCACGATGTGGCGCCGCCAGTGCGTGTCGTCGCGGTCGGCGCGGTCCTCGCGCCAGTGGCAGCCGCGGGTCTCCTCGCGCAGCCGGGCGGCGGCGACCAGGACCCGGGCCACGCACAGGAGGTTGGTGGCCTCCCAGGTGTCGACGCCGGGCTCGGCGGTCTTGCCGTTCTCCTCCAGGGCGTCGCGTGCCTCGCTGTGCAGCCGCTGGAGCTGGTCCGCGGCCTTCTCCAGGGAGTCCGCCGAACGGAGCACGCCCGCGCCCTCGGTCATGATCCGCTGGATGGCGAAGCGGGTCTCGGGGGCTAGCAGCGGGTGGGCGGGCTTCTCGGGGTGCGGGACCGGCTCGGGCACGCGCGCGTGGAGGCCGTTTCCGGCGTGGGCCGAGGCGATGTCGGCGGCGATGCGCTCGGCGTAGACGAGGCCTTCGAGGAGGGAGTTGGAGGCGAGCCGGTTCGCGCCGTGCACGCCGGTGCAGGCGACCTCGCCGCACGCGTACAGGCCGGGGACGGTCGTACGCCCCCGGGCGTCGGTGCGCACGCCTCCGGAGGCGTAGTGGGCGGCCGGGGCGATCGGGATGGGGTCGGTGACCGGGTCGATGCCGTTGGCGCGGCAGGCGGCCAGGATGGTCGGGAACCGGTGCTCCCACATGTCGGCGCCGAAGTGCCGGGCGTCGAGGAACATGTGCTCGGCGTCCTGCTCCTGCATCCGCCGCATGATGCCCTTGGCGACGATGTCCCGGGGCGCCAGCTCGGCCAGCTCGTGCTGCCCGACCATGAAGCGCACGCCGTCCCCGTCGACCAGGTGGGCGCCCTCGCCGCGCACCGCCTCGGAGACGAGCGGCTGCTGCCCCTCGGCGTCCGCGCCGAGGAACAGCACGGTCGGGTGGAACTGCACGAACTCCAGGTCGCTGATCTCGGCGCCCGCGCGCAGCGCCAGCGCCACGCCGTCGCCGGTGGACACCGACGGGTTGGTGGTCGCGGAGAACACCTGGCCCATGCCGCCGGTGGCCAGGACCACCGCGGGGGCGTGCACGGCGCCCACGCCGTCGTGCTGGCCCTCGCCCATCACGTGCAGGGTGACGCCCGCCGTGCGGCCGTCGGCGTCGGTCAGCAGGTCGAGCACGAGCGCGTTCTCGATCGTGCGCAGCCCGCGCGCGCGTACGGCCTCCACGAGCGCGCGGGAGATCTCCGCGCCGGTCGCGTCCCCGCCCGCGTGGGCGATACGGCGCCGGTGGTGGCCGCCCTCGCGGGTGAGCTGGATGTCGCCCTCGTCGTCGGTGTCGAAGTGGGCGCCGGTGTTGATCAGCCGGTGTACGGCGCCCGGTCCCTCGGTGACGAGGATCCGTACGGCCTCCTCGTCGCACAGGCCGGCGCCCGCCACCAGGGTGTCCGCGAGGTGCTGCTCGGGGGTGTCGCCCTCGCCGAGGGCGGCGGCGATGCCGCCCTGGGCCCAGCGGGTGGAGCCGTCGTCCAGGCGTGCCTTGGTGACGACGACCGTCGTCAGGCCCGCGGCCTCGCAGCGCAGTGCCGCGGTCAGGCCGGCCACCCCGGAGCCGACGACGATCACGTCCGCGGAGATGGACCACCCGGGGGCGGGTGCGTGCAGTCGTATGCCTGTGCTGGTCACGAGGCGGCTCCGAGGGATCCGAAGGTGAGGGGAAGGTTGTCGATCAGCCGGGTGGTGCCGACCCGGGCGGCGACCGCGAGGACGGCTTCACCGGTGAAGCCGTCGCCGATCTCGGTGAAGTCGGACGGGTCCACCAGGGCGAGGTAGTCCAGCTGCAGCGGGGGGTCGAGGCGGGCGCCCTCGTCCAGGGCCTGGCGGGCGG
>NZ_JBFAET010000367.1:0-4514 GCF_040642095.1 Streptomyces sp. NPDC020362 | reverse complement strand
GCGATGCTCCTCTCCCTGTTCGACCAGGTCCGCCACACCCCCGGCTTCCACTACGGGGAGACAGGCCTGTACACCCGCGGCCCCGCCTCCCTCTGCGTGGACTTCACCCCCGTCCCAAGCGCCCCCGACCGCGACTGACCTCCGCACATCGCTGCCCCGGCCCCGACAGGGCAGGGCGGAGCGGCCCCTTGCCCCGGCCGTGGCAGCCGGGACGCCCCCCTCAGTCCCCCCTCCTCGGGAGAGGACTTCGACACCGACCGACGTCACCCGAGCCTTCAATGACCTGCTGTTCGGCCCCGGCCACGACCTCGCCGCCACCCTCCTGATCACCGGCCACCCGGAAGACGGGAACCTGGGGCTCATCAAGTAAGTCGGACGGGGCCTTCGGGGAGTGCTGCCTTTTCAAGGGCCCCATGAGGCCCGTCCGAACCTCCAGGACCTTCGAAACCCCGAAGAGGCGACAGGACGCGGGCCGGACCTCCGCCACAGTGCCTCGTGTTGGTGCCCCTCTCCGCGGGGGCCGGTAGGTATCTTCGGGCACCTGTCCGGAATTGGAACATGGGATGGGAGCCGCCGTGGCATCCGTGGGGGAGAGACTGAGCCGAGCACGGGAGCGGGCTTTCATAGGCCGGGAGGAGGAACTCGCCCATTTCGGGGAGGCTTTGGCCGGCGATCCGCAGGCACCGTTCGCGTTCTACGTGTTCGGGCCGGGCGGCATAGGAAAGTCGACGCTGCTGCGGTGCCTGGCGGACCAGGCTCGTGCGGCAGGCAGGCTGGTCGTCGAACTCGACGGCCGTTTCGTCAGCCGGGACCCGGCAGATTTCGAGCGCGCGGCCGGCCCCTTCCTGGACGTTCCCGGCACCGTCCTGGTCCTCGACTCCTTCGAGCACTGCCAGTGGCTGGAAAGCTGGCTGTGGCAGCACTTTCTGCCCCGCGCCGCCGACGACACCCTGGTCCTCCTGGCCGGTCGCCTCACTCCGCAGCCGCAGTGGACCGCGGATCCCGCCTGGGCCGGGCTCCTGCACGTGACCGAGCTGGAGCCGTTCTCCGAAAGACAGGCCCGGAGCCTGCTGGCCACGGCGCGCATCCGGCCCGAACTGCGGGAGCGGGTACTCCACTTCGCCGGAGGCAACCCGCTGGCACTGTCCCTCGCGGCAGCCGCCGGATCGACGGGCTGCAGCAGGGAGGAGATCTGGGCCCCTTCGGCAGACGTGCTGCGAACCCTGCTGACAGGGTTGATCGGTGAGGTGCCCACAGCCGCCCACCGCCGTGCCCTGGAGGTGGCCGCACAGGCCCACTCGACGTCCGAGGAACTGCTCACCGCAGTGCTGCCCGAGGAGGACGCCCATCTTCTCTTCTCCTGGCTGAGGGACCTGCCCTTCATGGAGTCCACGCATCGGGGTCTTCACCCGCACGACGCGGCACGCGAGACGCTGGCCGCCGACCTGCGCTGGCGGGCTCCCCATGCCTTCGTGACGATGCGCCAGCGTTTGGCGGACGAGTATCTGCGCCTGCTGCGCGAGGCACCGGAGGAGCGGGTGTGGACCGTCACCGACGAGCTCTTCTACCTCTTCCGAGAGGGGAAGATCCTGGCCCGGCTGCGCACCTGGTCCCGTGAGGAGGAGGTGCACGACCGCCCCCTGCACCCGGACGACATGGATGTGGTGCTGAGGATGGCAGAGGAGACCGAGGGACCCGCCTCGGCGGACCTGGTCCGCTACTGGGCGCAACGCCAGCCACAGGCCTTCAGCGTCTACCGTCTCGTGAGCACCGGCCGGATCGTGGCGTTCACGGCCCGACTCGCTCTGCCGGCCCCTCCCGACCCCGAGGACCTGGCCACCGATCCCGTGGTCGCCGCAGCGTGGGAGCACACCGACGCTACCGCCCCGGTGGGCCCCGGCGAACACATCGGCATAAGCCGCTTCACGATCTACCCCGAGCGATACCAGGTCCCCTCGCGCGTCATCGACCTGAGCAGTTCCCGCGCCCAGGCGGAGTCCGCCCGTGCGCGCCATCGCGCCTACGGCTTCGCCGTCTGGCGGGACGCCGAAACCTGGGCCGAGCGCGTCAAGGGAACCCTCAGCGACACCGGTGCGCGACCGCGCGTCGGCGAACACACCTACGGGCTGTTCGGCGTCGACTGGCGCCGGATGCCCGTAGAGGCCTGGCTTCGCCATTTCATATCAGCCACCGAAGTACCGGCTCAGTCCGGGCCGGCGGGCCTCTCGCGCACCGCGTTCGACCAGGCCGTACGCGAAGCCCTGCAGCACTGGCGCGACCCGGCCGCCTTCGCGGCCTGCGCCCTGACACGCACCCGCCTGGCAGCCGACTTCTCCGATCCCGTCGAAGAGCTGCGCGCCCTGCTGCGCCAGGCCGTCGACGACCTCGCCCGTGACCCGCGCGGCGTGCGCGCCCGCGAGGCCCTGACGGCCGGCCACTTCTCCGGCGCGCCCACCCAGGAGGCTGCCGCCCGTCGCCTCGGCCTTCCGTACGGCACCTACCGGCGCCATCTGCGCCAGGGCCTGGACCTGCTCTGCGAGGCCCTGTGGCAGCAGGAGCTGCACGGCTCCCGATAACAACGGCAGGCGCACTCCTCCGGCCGGACCGGGTGGACAGGTGCGGACAGGAGTGGACAGTCATCGCCCCTGCCAGGCCTGGATAGTGGACACCGCCCCGCACGAGGCTGTGCGCCATGAACCTCCGCCGACCACAGCCGGGGCAGACCCCGCCCGCCCCTCGGCAGGCAGCCGTCCTCGCGGTGCTCGCTGCAGCCCAGTTCACCGTCATGCTCGCCACCTCGATCGTGAACGTCGCGCTGCCGCAGATCCGCGCCGGGGTCGGCCTGTCGGACGGTGGCACCACCTGGGTGGTCAACGCCTACGGCCTGGCGTTCGGAGCGCTGCTCCTGGCGGGAGGGCGGGCAGCCGACCTGCTCGGTCGCCGCCGGGTGCTCATCGTCGGCCTCGCACTGTTCGCCGCTGCCTCGCTGGCGGCGGGGGTGGCCGCCTTCCCGAGCCTGCTGATCGCGGCCCGTGCCGTCCAGGGCCTCGGTGCCGCCGCCATCGCCCCGGCTGCGCTCGCCCTGGCCATGGACCTCTTCCCGTCCGGCCCCGGGCGCGGCAGGGCACTGGGCGTGTGGGGCGCGGTCTCCGGGGCGGGCGGGGCGGGCGGCGTCCTGCTGGGTGGTGTCCTCACCCAGGCGTGGGGCTGGCCATGGATCTTCCACTCCGTCGCGCTCGGATCGGCGCTGGTCCTGGCGGCCGTGGCGGCACTCGTCCCACGGACGGTCAGCGGCAGGGCCGGGCGGTTCGACCTGCTGGGCACCGTCACCGTGACCCTCGCCCTGACCTGCCTGGTCTGGGGGCTGACCACCGCACGCGGCACCGGCTGGACGGACGGCCGGGCCCTTGCTTCCCTCGGCGCCGCCACCGCGCTGCTCGGGGCCTTCACCGTGATCGAGCTCCGGCGCCCGAACGCGCTGGTGCCGCCGCGGCTGTTCACCACCGGCCGGGTCGCTGCGGGCAACCTGCTGATGGCCCTGCGGGGGCCCGTGTGGATCGCCCTTTTCTTCTTCCTGCCGCTCTACCAGCAACAGGTTCTCGGATCCAGTCCCCTGGCCACCGGAGCGGGCCAACTCCCGCTCGCCGCAGCCAACATGCTCGGATCCGCTCTCGCCCCGCGTGTCTCCCGGCGCATCGGCGCCACCGCGACCGTGACCGCAGCCCTGTTCACCGAGGCCGCCGGCCTGCTGTGGCTGTCACGGATCGGCGCCGACGGGAGCTACCTCGCCGACATACTCGGCCCGAGCATCCTCGTCGGCCTCGGCCTGAGCATCGCCTTCGTCCAGCTCACGGCACTGGCTGTCGACGGCGTCCCGCCACAGGACGCGGGCCTGGCCGGCGGCCTGGTGAACACCACCCGACAGGTCGGCGGCGCGATCGGTCTCGCCGCCCTGGCCACCCTCGCCGGCTCCGTCGCCGCCCACGCATCCGCTCATGAGCCCCGCCTGGAGTCCCTCACCGCCGGCTACCGGGCCGCCTTCACCGTCTCGGCCGCTGTCCTGGCCGCAACAGCTCTCCTCGCAATGCTCCTCACCCGCTGCACCGGACCGCGGTCCGCAACCACGCCCACACGCCCGGCTCTCGCCCCGCAAACCTCCCGGAGCGGGTGAACCCGATGGACCAGCCGCGCCACCGACACCCGCGATCACGACAGGAAGCACAGCCAGGGCCACCGTCGGCGAGACCGCCCGCCGTCAGCGTCCGCACCGTGGAGTCCTGCAGAGGCTCTCCGGCCGAGGCCGCGACCGGCCGCTTCGGCAAGCCCCACCACGCCTCCCTGGAGAACTGCCCTCGAGCCTCAGGACCCGTACCGCACAGACCACCTGACAAAGCAACACATCAACCGAAAGAGGTTTCCCCATGACCGCTGAGAAGAAGCCCTACCTGACCGGCCACTACACCCCCGTCGCCGACGAGATCACCGCGACCGAACTCACCGTCGAGGGCACCCTG
>NZ_JBFAET010000366.1:0-4559 GCF_040642095.1 Streptomyces sp. NPDC020362 | reverse complement strand
GGCGGGAGCCGGCCGGTCACCGCGCGCAGCGCGTCCCGCAGGTCCCCGCCCAGTGCCGTGCCCGCAACGAACGGCGGTTCGGCGGCGAGCGCTCGTTGGGTCTCGGCGCCGGTGGGGAGCCGGGGACTGATGTTCCCGGTGCCGAACCAGCCCTGGGCGAATCCGAAGCTCGCCGCCCCGAACACCAGGCCAGTGACGAACCCCGCCAGCGCCGACTGCCAGGTCTTTTCCCAGATCTGGCCGAGCGAGCCCGTGCCGCCGGCGAATCCGGCCGCGAACCCGGTGGCGGCACCTAGCAGCACCCCGCCGACCGCCCCGGACAGCAGGAACGTGGCGAGGGACTTGACACCGAGCGCGGCCGCGAATCCGGCTCCGGCCAATGCGCCGCCCAGCGCCGCGGCTCCGGCCAGCGCCGCCCCGAGCAGGATGCCGAGCACGACGTCACCGCCCGCCTGCGCCGCAGCAATGCCGCCGACCGCGCCGCCGACCGCCATCGCGGCGAACACCCCGATCATGGCGCCCAGGGTGATCAGTCCGGCCCCGAAGGTGACAACGGTCAGCACGACGACGGCCACGACCGCCACGATCGCCAGTGCGATCTGCCACCAGGCGCGGCCCGTGGGGTCCCGCAGGGTGACAGGGTCGTTGGCGGCGTAGGCGTAGCGGTTGAGGCCCACCGGATGCCACAGGTCCGCGGCGACGGTGTCGGGAACGAGATAGCGACCCAGCACAGGGTCGTAGGGCCGCTTCGGGGACAGGTACAGGCCCACCTGTTCCAGCAGCTCGTACCCGTCGTAGGTGTCCCGGGGCCGGTCTCCGGGCCGGAGGGAGAGGACCCGGCCGAACGGGTCGTACGCGATGCGCTGGACGACCGTTCCCGTGCCCGTGGTCATGAGGCGGACCGAGCCCCGGTGGTCGGTGTGCCAGCGGGTGAGTGACCCGCCCGGGACGAACTGCCCGATTCGGCTGCGGCCGTCCGTGACGATGCACAGCAGCTGCCCGTCGTGCAGTTCGACCAACTCGTCGAGGAGCACCGTCCGCAGGGTCCGGCCCGCGGTCGTGATCTCGCGTACAGCCCGTTCGCCGAAGGCCCCGTACAACACCTGGGCGCCCACCGCTCCGGTGATCCCGACGAGACGGTCGCGTCCGTCGTAACTGAGCGTTCCGGCGGGGCCGCTGGTCTGGCGGCCTGCCCCGTCGTAGTCGTACTGCTGCGGTCCCGCCGTGGTGACGCACACCGGTGGGGCGCCACGCTCACCGTAGCGGAATGTGCCCACGTCGGTGCGGGAGAGGATGTTGCCCGCCGGGTCGTAGGCGAAGTCGAGGGCGGGGCCGGACGCGGGCTCGGCCCGGGTCAGTTGGTACAGGTCGTCGTGGCTGTACGTCCACGCGTCGGCGGGCGTCGGCCCGGACACCGTCAGGACATGCCCGGCCCGGTCGCGGGTGAGCGTCTCCCGGTCGAGAAGCAGCCCGCCCGTGTCCGTCACCTCGCTCGCGGTGAGCCGGGACAGCGCGTCGTACCGCCGTGTGGTGCGGACTCCGCCGGTGTGGACGGTCGTCACCGGTCGGCCGGCCGGATCGTAGTCGATCCAGTCGACGACTCCGGGGATGGCACTCAGCAGTCCTCGTGGGCCGTACTGGTAGGTCAATACCGGCCCGGGGGTGTCGGGGGTGGCGCCGGGGTATTCGATGGAGCACACGCGGCCCAGCCGGTCGGTGCGACGGCGGAGCGCATGGACGGTTCCGTCGGTCAGTTTCACCCGGCGCAGTTCGACCTCACCGCGCACGTCGTAGTCGAAGGTGAGAGTGCCGCGTACGTCCTCGACCGCGGCGAGACGGCCGATGCGACGGCCCGGGGCCTGGCCGTTGCCGACGTCCGCCTGGTCGAGATAGTGGTAGACGACGTCGGGTTGTCCGTCCTGGCTGCTGCGGACCATCCGGTTGAGCTCGTCGAACCGGTAACCGGCGCGCTGGCCGACGGCATTGCGCCGGTCCACCAGGTTGCCCGCCGCGTCATGGACGAAGACGACCGTGCCGGTCGCCGGGTCGTCCACCCGGATCCGCCGGCCCAGCAGGTCGTACGTGACGGAGGTGACCCTGCCGTTGGCGTCCGTGATCTCCACGGGCTGATCTCGAAGGTCATACCGGTAGCGGGTGACGACCTCGGTGGTGCCGGACCGGGACACCACCCGGGCGACCCGGCCGGCCGCGTCGAGGTGGTAGCTGGTCGGCGTGTCCTCGTGGGTACCGCCGGCTCGGGTGTCCTCCTCGTCCCACAGGTCGGACCGGCCCGGGGTGTGCGTGCCGAGCCGGAAGGCGCCGTCGGGCAGGTCCACCCTCAGCGGCCGGCCGAGTGCGTCGAAGCGGGTCGCGACATGCACCCGCGCCTGGGTCGGGAGCTGCGGATCGGGTCCCACCGGCGTCCGGTATGGCAGGTACTGGCGGGCCACCAAGCCCCGGGCGTTGCGCCACACCGCGTCGGTCACCAGCCAGGATCCGTCACCGTCGAGGCGGGCCACCCCGGTCTCCCGGCCGTCGGAGTCCACCAACCGACGGGTGGTGACCTTGTCGCCACGGTCGGCTCGGGGGTACTCGACGGTCTCCACCGCCGGTCCGGCAGGTTCGAGCACGTACCGGTGGGTGACGGTCGGCGCGTCGGATTCGTCGCCGGGACGGAACTCGGCCGCCAACCGGGCGAGGGCGTCGTAGGTGTTGCGGCGGAGCCCGCCATTGCCGTCCGTGAGGGTGGCGGGCCGCAGGGCGTAGTGGTCCACGGTGGCCTCGACGACGTTTCCGCGGGCGTCGGTGCGGCGCACCGGGAAGAGCCGGTCTGCGTCGAGGCCCAGTGTCACCGGTGTTCCGCGTGGGTCACGGCTGACGAGGGTGCCGGGCGTGGTGCGGTCGTAGCGGCGGACGTAGACCCACCAGCCGCCCTCGTCCGTCCTGCGGTGGTAGCCGAGTTCGGCGAGGTCGAGTTTGTCGCCGCCGTACACGGCGGTCACCTGGTCGTCGCGCAGCGCCAGCCGTTCCTCGGAGGTGACGTGACCGAGTGTCACCGAACCCTCCGGCAGGCCGGTGAAGGGCTCACCGTCGTAGCGCAGCACCCGGGCGTCCACGACCGTGCCGGTGCCGTCGGTCTGGGTGATCCGGGCCGGGCGGTCGACGATCCAGCCATCGGGGTTGCCGGCGTAGGCGGTGACCGTGCGCAGTTCCTGTGCTGTCGTCGGGTCGGTGGCGAGGGTGTTGCGCTGCACCTGCTCGGTGATGTTGCCGAAGTCGTCCCAGCCGATGGTAGTGGTGACGGTGGTGCGCCAGGGAGTGGATGCACCGTCGAGGTGGTCCTCCCGCCGCTCCGTCAGCCGGGGGGAGGCGACGGTGGCGCCGTCCACATCGGCGAGGTGGGCCTGCCAGGTCTGCCGTACTTCGAACAGCGGGGGCTGGGTGTCCGGGTCGCTTCCGGCCTGGTGGCCGGCGGAGCGGATCACCCGGCCCCGCAGTACCTGGGCGGCGAGCCGTTCGGCCGTGGTGGTCGGGCGATCGGTGCGCTCGGGGGTGCGTCCGAGGTGGAACTCGGTGCGTTTGAGCAATGCCTCGACGGTGTCGTCGCCCTCCTCCACCTCGTCGACCCGGGCGAAGCCCAGGAACCGGCGCAGCGCGGGGTCCCAGTGCCCGTCGTGGTAGGAGAACCTGCTGGTGCGGGTGGCCGCGGCCGGTGCCGTCTGCGTCACGCCGGTCACCACGGGCAGGCAGAACGGCAGTGACGTCGACCAGGGCCGGCCGCGCTCGGCGTCCCGCTGCGCCTCGGCCGGCGAGGTGCCGTAGCCAATCTCGGTGACGTGGCCGAGGCCGTCGTCGATCCGGTTCAGCAGGTAGGGCTTGGCGTCCAGGTCGACCAGGCAGGCCGTGGGGCGGGTGCGGTGCCGGGTGGTCAGCAGCAGTCCGGCGCAGCCGGTGCCGCGCAGGTCCACCGGCTCCACCCGCTCGGCTGCGAAGCCTGGGACCGGAGCCACGGTGATCTCGGTGCCGAACGCGGCGCCGCCGAGGTTGGGCCAGATCCGCACCGCGGTGGTGTCCACGTAGACCAGGTCGGCACAGCCGTCCCCGTCGACGTCGGTGAGCACCAGCCGGTCTGTGCGGTAGCCGGCCGGAAGCACCGGGCTGTCGGCCATGGTGCGGGCCGGCCCCCAGCGGCCGTTGCCCAGGTTGGGCCAGTACCGCACCCGCCCGCTGCACACCTCGACCAGGTCGGCCAGGCCGTCCCCGGTCATCGGGGCGACACGTGTGTCGGGTGAGCGAAGGTCGACGCCGGCGAGCGGATCGGCGCCGCTGATCACCCTCCGTTCCACGCGCCGCCACTCCTCGGCGCCGCCGGCCGTGGACACCGTGGCCAACACGCCGTCGGCGAGCCTGAGCAGGTCGGCCGCGCCGTCTCCGTCGAGGTCGAGCAGGCGTACGTCGGGGTCCCAGGGCGTGAATGTGGGCGCGTAGGCGCTCACCACCGGGGCGCCGACAAGACCTGCGCCGTCGATCGGGTAGCGATGCCTGAGCCCCCGGCCGAC
>NZ_JBFAET010000365.1:0-4577 GCF_040642095.1 Streptomyces sp. NPDC020362 | reverse complement strand
TGATGCAGGGGTTGCCTGCTGGTGGGGCGATGGCGGCGGTGGGTGCTTCGGAGGCCGAGGTTCTTGCCGGGCTTGAGCAGGTGTCGGGGGTGTCGGTTGCGGCGGTGAACGGGCCGGAGTCGGTGGTGGTCTCCGGTGTGGAAGCCGGGGTTGAGCAGGTGGTGGAGTTGTGGCGGGAGCGGGGTCGTCGGGTGCGGCGGCTGCGGGTGTCGCGTGCGTTCCATTCGGCGGCGATGGATCCGGTGCTGGACGAACTCGCTTCGGTGGCGGGTGAGTTGAGGTATGAGCGGCCGCGGTTGGTGTGGGCGGGTGCGTTGACCGGTGAGGTGTTGACGGAGTGTGGGGCGGGGTACTGGCCGGCGCAGACGAGGGAGGCGGTGCGGTTCGCGGATGCCGTGCGGACGCTGGCGGCCGAGGGTGTGTCGGTGTTCCTGGAGGTCGGTCCGGATGGTTCGTTGTCGGCGCTGGGTCCGGATGCGGTGGCCGGAGTGGGCGAGGGTGTGTTCGTCCCGCTGCAGCGGCGCAAGGAACGTGACGAGCAGGGCGTGAGCGGTCTGCTGACCGGTCTGGCGCGGGCGTTCGTCAACGGGGCGGCCGTGGACTGGGCCGCACTGCTGCCGACCGCGGACCGGGTCGAACTGCCCACCTACGCCTTCCGCCACGAGCGGTACTGGCCCAAGGGAGTACTGGCCCTGCCGACCGCGGGACAGGCCGCGGGTGGCGACGGCGCGAGCACCGCCGCCGAGGCCGAGTTCTGGTCCGCGGTCGAGGGCGGAGACCTGACGCGGATCGCCGACACGCTGGCGATCGAGGACCGGCAGCATCTCGGCGAAGTGCTGCCGGCGCTGACGTCGTGGCGGCGCCGGGAACGGGACCGCTCGGCCACCGCGAACTGGCGCTACCGCGTGACCTGGGCCCCGGTCGCCGAGCCCGGCCCGGCGGCGCTGAACGGCCGCTGGCTGCTGGTGACCACGGCCGGGCAAGCCGACGACGAACTGACACGCGCGTGCGTGCAGGCGCTGTCCGGCCGGGGCGCCGACGTGGTGCTGGCCGAGATCACCGAGACGGCCGACCCGGTGCGGATGGCCGCACAGCTGCGCACGACGATTCCGGACGACGGGGTCGCCGGGGTCGTATCGCTGCTGGCACTGGACGAGACACCGCTGCCTGCCCACCCGGTGCTGGCGAACGGCCTGGCCGGAACCCAGACGCTGGTCCAGACCCTGATCGCCCTGGCGGTCCACGCGCCGCTGTGGATGCTCACCCGCGGCGCAGTCGCGGCCGTACCCGGCGAGGCACCGACCAGTCCCGTGCAGGCACAGACGTGGGGCCTCGGCCGGGTCTGCGCCCTGGAACATCCCGACCACGGCGGCGGCCTGATCGACCTGCCGGCCGACTTCGACGAGGAGGCCGCGGCCCGGCTGTGCGCCGTGCTCGCCGGGTGCGGCGATGACCAGGTCGCGATCCGCCCGGCCGGGATCCTCGGCCGCAGGCTGACCCGGGCCGCGCAGCCGGCCGGCTCCGCCGAGCGCTGGGTGCCGCGCGGGAGTGCGCTGATCACCGGCGGTACCGGTGCCATCGGCGGACACGTGGCGCGCTGGCTGGTCGGCCGGGGCGCTCCGCGGCTGGTGCTGACCAGCCGGTCAGGGCCCGGTGCGGCGGGTACCGCGGCGCTGGCCGCCGAGCTGGCGACGGCCGGGGCGCGGGTCGAGCTGATCGCGTGCGACGCCGCCGACGACGCGGCACTGGCCGCGGTGATCACCAGGATCGGGGCCGACGGCCCGCCGCTGACCGCGGTGATGCACGCGGCAGGCATCGCACAGGCCACCCCGCTGGACGAGACGTCGGTGGACGAACTGGCCACGGTACTGGCGGCCAAGGCGGCCGGCGCCGTCGCCCTCGACCGCGCGACCGCCGGCCTGGACCTGGAGGCGTTCGTCCTCTTCTCCTCCATCTCCTCCACATGGGGCAGCGGCCTGCAGGCCGGATACGCGGCGGCCAACGCCTTCCTGGACGCCCTGGCGGAGAGCCGCCTGGCCCGCGGGCTGGCAGCGACCTCGGTGGCCTGGGGCCCATGGGGCGGCGGCGGCATGACCGACCTGGAGGACGCGGCCCAGATGCAACGGCGCGGGCTGCACCTGCTGGAGCCCGGACAGGCCATCCAGGCCCTGGCACAGATACTCGACGGCCGGGACCGGCTGATGACGGTCGCCGACGTGGACTGGGCCCGGTTCGCGCCCCCGTTCACCGTACGCAGGCCCAGCCCGCTCATCGAGAGCCTGCCCGAGGTCATCGAGGCGCTGGCCGCCGCACAGGACGACGACGGCCCGGCCGACTCCGAGGCCGGCAACGCACTGGCCCAGAAACTGGCCGGCTTGTCGAGGGCGGAGCAGGACCGGATGCTGACCGACATCGTCCGCACCGAGGCCGCCGCCGTACTGGGCCATGCAAGCGTCGACGCGGTCGAGGCCGACCGGTCCTTCACCGACCTCGGCGCCGACTCGCTGACCGCGGTGGAACTGCGTGACCGGCTGAGCACGGCCACCGGCCTGCGCCTGCCCAGCACGCTGCTGTTCGACTACCCCACTCCCGCCGCGCTGGCCGGCCACCTGAGGGCCTGCCACGTCGAGGAGACCAGCCCGGCCCAGCCCGTGCTCGCCGAGCTGGAAAAACTGGAAGGAATGCTCGCCGCGATAACCGGCGACGAGGACTCCGCCCAGATCACGAACCGCCTCGAAGTCGTGCTGTCGAAGTGGAAAGAAGCGCGGGACCGGATCGCCGAGGTCGGTGTCGCGGAGAAGCTCGAATCGTCAACCGACGACGAAGTCTTCGATTTCATCGGAAAAGAACTTGGCATCTACTGACAAGCCGTACGCCGCGACTTCCTCGACGAGGTGACGTAAGTGAGCGAAGAGAAGCTCCGCTACTTCCTCAAGCGGGTGACCGCTAATCTGCATGAGACTCGCCAGCGTCTGCAGGAAATGGAAGCGGCCAGCGACGAGCCGATTGCGATCGTCGGAATGAGCTGCCGTTTTCCCGGCGGCGTGCGCAGCCCCGAAGAACTGTGGGACCTGCTGGCCACGGGTACGGACGCGGTCTCCGGGCTGCCGCAGAACCGCGGTTGGGACGTCGGAGACCCCGACGACTCCGGGTCCGGCCGTGCGAAGGTGCACGCCGGCGGCTTCCTCTACGACGCGACCGAGTTCGACGCGGGATTCTTCGGGATCAGCCCCCGGGAGGCCCTGTCGATGGACCCGCAGCAGCGGCTCCTGCTGGAGGTCGCCTGGGAGGCGCTGGAGCGGGCCGGCATCGACCCCGCCTCGCTGCGCGGCTCCGCCACGGGCGTGTTCGCGGGCGCGTCCGCATCCGGCTACGGCTGGATGGGCGGCCGGCTGGGTGAGCACGACGGTCACGTGATGACCGGCAACGCCATGAGCATCCTGTCCGGCCGGCTGTCCTACACGTTCGGTCTCGAGGGCCCGGCGGTGACGGTCGACACGGCGTGCTCGTCATCGCTGGTCTCGCTCCACCTGGCCTGCCAGGCGCTGCGCGCCGGTGAGTGCTCCACGGCACTGGTCGGCGGCGCGTTCGTGGCGGCGACCCCCGTCCTGTTCACCGACTTCAACGAGTCGCTCGGGCTGTCCCCCGACGGAAGGTGCAAGACCTTCGGGGCCTCGGCCGACGGCATGGGAGTGGCCGAGGGCGCCGGTGTCGTGGTGGTGGAGCGTCTCTCCGACGCCCGGCGCAACGGGCACCGTGTGCTGGCGGTGGTGCGGGGCTCCGCGATCAACCAGGACGGTGCGTCCAACGGACTGACCGCCCCGAACGGCCCCTCCCAGCAGCGGGTGATCCGGGCGGCTCTCGCCAACTCCCGCCTGTCGACCGGTGACGTCGACGTGGTCGAGGCACACGGAACCGGGACCCCGCTCGGAGACCCGATCGAGGCCCAGGCGCTGCTCGCCACCTACGGCCAGGAGCGGCCGGAGGGACGGCCGTTGTGGCTGGGCTCGGTGAAGTCCAACATCGGCCACACCCAGCAGGCCGCGGGCATGGCCGGGATCATCAAGATGGTGCTGGCGCTGCACAACAGGCAGCTGCCCGCCACGCTGCACGTGGAAGAACCCACGCCGCACGTGGACTGGTCGGCCGGTACGGTGCGGCTGCTGACCGAGTCCGTCCCGTGGACGGCGGACGACCGGGTGCGCCGCGCCGGTGTGTCGGGCTTCGGGATGAGCGGCACCAACGTGCACATCATCTTGGAGGAGGCTCCGGCCCAGGAGGCCGAGAACGCGAACGCCCCTGCCGACGACGCCGAGACGGCCGACGCCGAGACGGCCGAGGCCGCCCTGGACGAAGCGGATGGCGAGGCCGAGCCGGTGGTTGTGCCTGCGGTGGTGGAGGCCGGTGGGCCTGCCGTGTGGGTGGTGTCGGGCCGGTCGGCGAAGGGCTTGACGGCGCAGGCGGGACGCTTGCGCGAATGGATTGCGGCCCGGCCGGGGCTTGAACCGGCGGATGTGGCGTGGTCGTTGGCGGCGACGCGGTCGGTGTTCGAGCACCGGGCTGTGGTTCTGGGTGGT
>NZ_JBFAET010000364.1:0-4767 GCF_040642095.1 Streptomyces sp. NPDC020362 | reverse complement strand
GTACGCGTACACCGCTTTCCACCTGGGTCTCCCCCACGCGCCCGACCGGCAGCTTCAGGAAGGCCGGCTGCTCCCCTGCGCCATCTCCTGCAGCCTCTCCAGGCGTCTGCGCGTCTCCTCGTTCTTCGGGGCGTAGGTCACCATCCGCGCCCCGGCCTCCGGGCCCAGCCACAGGTCCGTGTGTTCCAGGGTCAGGTGGCCCACGTACGGGTTGAGGAACTCCTTGATCTTGGTGCGGGTGCACACGACCTCGTGGCGTTCCCAGTTCTCGCGGAACTCCGGGGACTCGGCCTCCAGACGCCTGAGCAGCATCCTCCAGGCCGGCTCGCCGAGGTGGCCGGCCATGGAGGCGCGCAGCCGGGCGGCCATCAGGCGCATGGTGTCCTCCAGGTGCACGATCGCCGTGCGCCATTCGCTGTTGGTGTGCACGAGGAGCATGCAGTTGCGGTCCTCCGGCGGGACCGACTCCAGGTCGCCCAGGAGGCGGGCGTAGGTGCTGTTGTGGGCGAGGATGTCGTACCGGCTGTTCTGGATGCAGGCCGGGATCGGCTCCAGCGCGCGGAGCATCTCCCGCAGGGCCGGGGTGACGCTGGGGCAGCTCGCGGCGGGGGTCGGATCGGTGGCCCCGGCCAGCCGGAAGAGGTGGGCGCGCTCGCTGGCGTCCAGCATCAGGGTGCGGGCCAGGGCGTCCAGGACCTGCACGGAGACCTGGATGTTGCGGGCCTGTTCGAGCCAGGTGTACCAGGTGACGCCGACCGCCGAGAGCTGGGCGACCTCCTCCCGGCGCAGCCCCGGTGTGCGGCGTCGCACACCGCGCGGCAGCCCCACCTGCTCGGGCGCGATGCGCTCGCGCCGGCTGCGCAGAAAGGCGGCCAGCTCGTGCCGCCGGATCTCCGAGCCCCGCATCGCCGGGGCGGCCGTCTCCTGGGCCATGGTCGTCATCTCTCCAGAGTGCCGCCGGGCCGATCCTGTTTCCAGGTGGCCCTTGTACCAGGATGCGGGGGCCCGACCACCCGGCTGGGGGGCGGTGCGGTGCGGGTCCGGGGTTCCGGAACGGCGTGGCCGGTCAGATGTGCAGTTCGGGGGGCAAGCCGGTCCAGCGCAGCTCGGCGGGCAGATGCCGCATGTCGTTGGAGAGGAGGACGGAGGGCGCCCGGCCCGGCGTGTACCGGATGACCGTCAGGGCGGCGTTTTCGTGGTTGAGGCCGAGCCAGCGCCACTTCGGCGCGTACATGGCGTCCCGGACGAGCCAGGCGACCAGGAAGTTGTGGGTGACGACCAGTTCGTGCCGGTCCTCCTCACCGTCCACCGGCCCGGTGAACAGATCCAGCGCCTGCCGGGCCAGCACAGGTCCGTGCTCCCGCTCCTCGGCGGTGGCACCCTCGAGGAAGCGGAGGTAGTAGTCCGCCGATTCCGCGGGGAGTTCGTGCCTTGCGGGCACATGGGGGACGTAGTCACCCGCGACTTCCGAGACGTGCAGCGGAACGTCCTTGAGCTGGTCCGCGATCAGGCGGGCGGTCTGCTCCGCGCGGGGCAGCGGGCCGTGGTGGACAGCGGCGAAGGGGACGGTGCGCAGGCGTTCGCCGAGCAGCACCGCCTGCCGACGGCCGCTCTCGGTCAGCCCGCTCTCGTCCGGCGTCGCCTCGCCGTGCCGGACGAGGTAGAGGTAACGGGAGGCGGTGCCGGTCATGTCGAACTCCTCGGCGCTCGTTGTCGATCTTGTACCTCCATGACGCCGGGGTCCCTGACACCGGTTCCCTCCCCGCGCCAAGTGGGCACTCTCCGGCCGGACTTGTCGTTGCCGTCCACCGGCTTCGCGGATTTCACGAAAGCCCCGTCCCCTTCGGACCGGCATCCAGGAACAGCCTGTTTCCGGGTAGTTCCGCTACCAGGATCAGAACACTCTGGTACCAGCCTGAGGGCGGGCGCAGGCTCGGGAGCATGACACAGATCGTCACGACTCCTGCTGTGCGTGCCCCGGTGGCGACGCCCGCGCTGAGCGGACCGGGGCTGTTCACCGTTCTGCTGGCCGCGGCGCTGCCGTTGGTCGACTTCTTCATCGTCAATGTGGCCCTGCCGACCATCGGTGCCGATCTCTCCGCAGGCGAGGCCGTGCTGGAGCTGGTCGTGGCCGGATACGGGGTCGCCTACGCCGTGCTGCTCGTGCTGGGCGGGCGGCTCGGGGACCTGTTCGGGCGGCGCCGGCTGTTCCTCGGCGGTATGGCCGCCTTCGGGGCGACCTCGCTGGCCTGCGGTCTGGCCCCGGGTGCCTGGAGTCTGGTCGCGGCACGGGTCGTGCAGGGGGCGTCGGCCGCGGCCATGCTGCCGCAGGTGCTCGCCACCATCCAGGCCGCCACGAGCGGGACCCGCCGGGCCCGGGCCATGAGTCTGTACGGCGCGACGGCCGGGCTGTCGATGGTGGCGGGACAGATCCTGGGCGGGGTGCTGGTCGCCGCCGATGTGGCCGGGAGCGGGTGGCGGGCGATCTTCCTCGTCAACGTACCGGTCGTGCTGGTGGGGCTGGTGCTGGCCGTGCGGTTCGTGCCGGAGACCCGCTCGCAGCACCCGGAGCCCGTCGACGGGCCCGGGACGGTCCTGCTCGCCGTCTCCCTGCTGACGCTGCTCGCCCCGCTCACCGAGGGCCGGGCGGCGGGCTGGCCGCTGTGGACGTGGCTGTCGCTGGCCGCGTTCCCCTTCGCCGCGGGCGCGTTCTACGCGGTGGAGCGGCGGGCGGACCGGCAGGGGCGGACCCCGCTGGTGCCGCCGAGTCTGTTCGCGGTGGCGTCGCTGCGGCGGGGGCTCGTGCTGATACTGCCGTTCTCGGTGGGCTTCAGCGGGTTCATGTTCGTGATCGCGCTGGTGCTGCAGCGGGGTGCCGGGCTCGGGCCGGTGCCCGCGGGGCTCGCCCTCACGCCGATGGCCGTCACGTTCCTCTTCGTCTCCTTGGCCGGACCGCGGCTGATCGCCCGGTACGGCACCCGGGTGGTCGCGGCCGGTTCCGTCCTGCAGGGCGTGGGCGTCCTGTTGGTCCTCCTGGCCGCCTGGCGCAGCTGGCCGCACCTGGGCTTCGGCTCGCTGCTGCCGGGGGCGGCCGTCGCCGGGGCCGGGCAGGCGCTCCAACTCCCCAACATGTTCCGGATCGTGATGTCCGAGGTGCCGCCGGCCCGGGCGGGCGTCGGCAGCGGTGTGATGGTCACCACCCAGCAGTCCGCTCTGGCCCTGGGCGTGGCCACCCTCGGCACCCTCTTCCTCTCCCTCGTCCCGCACCAGGGCATGCGGGACGCGCTGGTCATCACGCTGCTGGTGCAGCTGGCCGGGATCGTCCTGACCGGGCTGCTCAGCCTGCGGCTGCCCCGCACGGTCGGCTGAGCCGAGGGCACGGCTTGGCCAACACGCCGTGAACCACTCCCTGTTGATGTTGCTCCTGCTGCACACTCCTTGCGGTCGGGTGTGCCGGACGCGGGGAGGCGTCATGCCGCAGGACAACAGCACGAGCAAGGTCAGCCGCTGGGACCGGCACGGCCGGGAGCACGTGGTCCGGGTGCAGCGCACGGGTGTGCAGCGCACGATCAGATGCGACACCTGCGGCTGGCGCAAGGGGGCCCAGTTCCTGCCCTGGCTGAAGGCGCAGGAGCACCTGGCCGAGGCCCACCAGGCGACGGTGGATCCGGCCGCCGCCCGGCAGCCGTCCCGCTGAGAGCCGCCCGGCCGCCGACCGGCGGGACCGATGACCTCCGGCGGCAGCGGCGGGGCGGCCGTGAGGCCAACGGACGCCTGCTGCTGTCGCCCCCCTCGGTGAGGCCAACGGACGCCTGCTGCTGCCACCCCCCCTCGGTGAGGCCAACGGACGCCTTCTGCTGTCGCCTCCTCGGTGAGCCGGATGACCGGCAACCGTCTCGGCGCCCGACGGCGGGGAATCGGCGGGCTCTTCCGCACGGGCCAGGGCTGGCGTTACGGCGCCCAGGCCGGCGCCCTCGCCCCTGATGCGGGACTTCTGACGGGTCACGGCGCAGGGGACGGACACGGCGCAGGGGTGGTGAACGGTGAGGAGGGGGTGAGCGAGAAGACGACCGCTCACCCCCTTTGACCTGCTGCTTCTGCCGGGGCGCAAGGCTCTTGCGGCCTGTCTCGAGTGGCCGGGTCGGCGACCGGACGCCAGCCTGGGAAGGTCCATCGAGCGACAGGACGGGAGACGCACATGACCTCCGTACTCCGCCACCACTGCCTGCGGGCGCTCGGCGCCGGTGCCCTCTCCGTGGCGCTGCTCTCCGGCGGGACGGCCGGAGCCCTCGCCGCCGGAAGCTCCTCCAACCCCGGCATGGCCTCGATCACGGTCAAGGCCGACAAGTCGTCGGTGAACGCCGGCGACAGGGTGGTGTTCGCCGGACGCACCAAGGGCCTGAAGGTCGGAACCCCGCTCGTGCTCCAGCACGAGAAGTCGGGCAAGTGGACCTCGCTGAGGGCGACCGCCAAGGTCAAGAAGGGCAGCGCGTACGCCCTGATCGCCAAGCTGAACACCAAGGGCAGCGAGCATCTGCGGATCGCGGGCGCGAACTCGTCCGGAAAGGTCTACTCGCCCACCGTGACGGTCAAGGTGAACTGAGCCCGCGCACCAGCAGGTCCACGACCTCCTCGAACTCCTCCTGGATGCCGGGCTGCTGCCACTCGCGGGCGTAGCAGGGGTCGTTGCGGAAGAGGGGCTCGCCGTCGACGGTCACCTCGAGGGCGGCGCGGATCGCGTCGGCCTGGGCGGGGCCGCTGGTGGAG
>NZ_JBFAET010000363.1:0-4818 GCF_040642095.1 Streptomyces sp. NPDC020362 | reverse complement strand
GTACGTCGGCAGCTCCACCCGGTCCGCGGCAGGCAGCACCGCAGTCCACTCCACCTGGGCACCGTGTACGAACGCCTCGGCCAGCGACGTGATCAGCCTCGTCGCGCCACCGTCGTCGCGGCGCAGCGTCCCGCAGACGGCACCGGCCGTCGTACCGGGGCCGGCTTCCTGCGCGACCTCTTCCAGCGTCTCGTTCATCGCACCCAGCAGCACGGGATGCGGGGTGACTTCGAGGAACACCTGGTGGCCCTGCTCGGCGAGGACCCGCACGGCACGGTCGAAGCGGACCGGCGCCCGCAGGCTCGCGTACCAGTACTGAGCATCCAGCTCGGGGCCGGACAGGACCTCACCCGTCATCGCGGAGACCATCGGCACCCGGCCCTGACGCGGAGCGATCCCCGCCAGCACCGAGACGATCTCCGTCTCCAGGCGGTCCACCTGGGCGGAGTGCGAGGCGTAGTCGACGGCGATCATCCGCGCCCGGACGTCCTCGGCCTCCAGCTCCGCCCGCAACTCCTCAAGCGCCCCCGGCTCACCGGACACCACGACCGCGGCAGGACCGTTCACAGCCGCCAACGAGAGCCGTCCATGCCAGTGCGGGAGGCGTTCCTCGACCGCTGTTGCCGAAAGGGATATCGAGAGCATTCCGCCGGCACCGGCCAGCACCTTCAGTGATTGCGAGCGCAACGCCACCACCTTGGCGGCGTCCTCCAGGCTCAGCATGCCGGCGACCGTCGCCGCGGCGATCTCGCCCTGCGAGTGGCCCACCACCGCGTCCGGGCTCACGCCTGCGGCCTCCCAGACCGCCGCCAGCGACACCATCACCGCCCACAGCACCGGCTGGACGACGTCCGCCGCCTCCATCACGGGCGCACCCGGCGCACCGGCGAGGACGTCGCCCAGCGACCACTCCGCATACGGGGCTAGCGCCCGCTCGCACTCGGCCAGCCGTGCCGCGAACACCGGGCTGACGTGGGCGAGTTCACGCCCCATGCCGACCCACTGCGAACCCTGACCGGCGAAGGCGAACGCCACCCGTGCGCCGGGCCTGGCCGCGCCCGAGACGACCGAACCGGCGGGGATGCCCGCGGCCAGACTCTCCAGGCCGGCGACCAGCTCGCCGCGGTCACCGCCGACGACGACGGCCCGGTGCTCGAACTTCGACCGCGTCGCCGCCAGCGACCAGGCCACGGCCGCCGGGTCCAGCTCCGGCCACGCCGCGACCCATTCGCTCAACCGGTCCGCCTGCGCCGCCAGGCCCTCCGCCGAGCGGCCCGACACCAGCCATGCGCTGACCGGGCCGGGCTCGACCACCACGGGGGATGCCGGTATCCCGCTGCCCGCCGTGTGCTCGGGAGCCCCGGTCCCGGCAGGCTCGGGAGCCTCTTCGAGGATGAGGTGGGCGTTGGTGCCGCTCATGCCGAACGAGGACACGCCCGCCCGCCGTACCCGCTCGTTCGCCGGCCACGGCACCGGCTCCGACAGCAGTCGCACCCGGCCGCCGGACCAGTCCACGTGCGGCGAGGGCTCACCCGCGTGCAGCGTCCGCGGCAACTCGCCGTGCTGCAGGGCCAGCACCATCTTGATCACACCGGCCACACCGGCCGCGGCCTGCGTGTGCCCGATGTTCGACTTCACCGCGCCCAGCCACAGCGGCCGCCCCTCCGGCCGCTCCTGGCCATAGGTGGCGAGCAGGGCCTGGGCCTCGATCGGGTCACCGAGCGTGGTGCCCGTACCGTGCGCCTCGACCACGTCCACGTCGGCGGCCGACAGGCGGGCGTTGGCCAGCGCGGCGCGGATCACCCGCTGCTGGGACGGGCCGTTGGGCGCCGTGAGACCGTTGGACGCACCGTCCTGGTTGACCGCACTGCCCCTCACCACCGCCAGAACCGGATGCCCGTTGCGCCGGGCGTCGGACAGCCGCTCCACCACGAGCATGCCCACGCCCTCGGCCCAGCCCGTGCCGTCCGCGTCCGCGGAGAACGCGCGGCACCGGCCGTCCACCGACAGCCCCTGCTGCCGGGAGAAGTCGATGAAGATCCCCGGGGTCGCCAGTACCGTCGCGCCGCCGGCCAGGGCGAGCGAGCACTCGCCGGACCGCAGCGCCTGCGCGGCCAGGTGAAGGGCGACGAGGGAGGAGGAGCACGCCGTGTCCACCGTCACCGCCGGGCCCTCCAGACCCAGCGCGTACGACACCCGGCCGGACAGCACGCTGGTGGCGTTACCCGTCAGCAGGTGTCCCTCGACCCCGGACGCACCCTTGCCCGCGAGGGTCATGCCGAGGCTGTAGCCGGACGCGAAGCCGCCCGCGAACACACCGGTCGCGCTGCCGCGCAGCGCCGCCGGGTCGATCCCGGCCCGCTCCAGCGCCTCCCACGACGTCTCCAGCAGCAGCCGCTGCTGCGGGTCCATCGCCAGCGCCTCACGCGGACTGATCCCGAAGAACCCGGCGTCGAAGTCCGCCACGTCCTGCAGGAACGCACCCGCTTGCGTGTACGAGGTCCCCTCGCTCTCGCGATCCGGGTCGTAGACGCTGTCCAGGTCCCAGCCGCGGTCGGTCGGGAAGGCGCCGACGGCGTCGCCGCCCGCTGCCAGCAGGTTCCAGAACTCCTCCGGGCTGCCCGCGCCGCCCGGCAGGCGGCACGCCATGCCGACGATCGCCAACGGCTCGTCCGCGACCGCGGCAGCCGCGACGACCGGCGCCGCACCGGCATCGGCCGGATCCCCCGTCAGCTCTCCGCGCAGGAACTCGGCCAGAGCGAACGGAGTCGGGTAGTCGAACACCAGCGTGGCCGACAGCCGAACCCCGGTGACCGCGTTCAGCCGGTTCCGCAGCTCCACCGCCGTCAGCGAGTCGAAGCCCAGGTCCTTGAACGCCCGCCGGTCCTCCACGGCCTCCGCCGAGGCGTGGCCCAGCACCGCGGCCGCCTCGGCCCGCACCACGTCGGTGAGCAACCGCTCCTGCTCGGCCCGGCCGAGTCCCGCCAGTCGCCGTGCCAACTCGCCCTCGCCGCGCACCACGTCGCCGGTGGAAGGGGCCTCGGCGGCGAGCCGGCGCATCTCCGGCAGGTCCCGGAGCAGCGCCGTCCTGCGCAGGTCCGCCGCGCCGGGCGCCGCGGCCAGCCGGGCCCAGTCGACGTCCATCACGGTGACGGCGGTGTCCGGGCCGGCCAGGGCCTCGCCCAGTGCGCGGACCGCGAGCTGCGGGTCCATCGCCGGCATCGCACCGCGCCCGACCCGTGCGCGCACCGCGTCGCTGGTGTCGGCGAAGCCGCCGCCCGCCCAGGCGCCCCAGGACACCGTGAGCGCGGTCAGCCCCCGGGCGCGCCGGTTCTCCGCCAGGGCGTCCAGGAAGGCGTTCGCCGCGGCGTAGTTGCCCTGTCCGGCCGTACCCAGCGTGGACGCGGCGGACGAGAACAGGACGAAGGCGTCGAGGTCCAGGTCCGCGGTCACCTCGTCCAGGAGGGCCGCGCCCGCGGCCTTGGCGCCCAGCGCCGTCGCCAGCCGCGGGGCCGACAACCGGTCCACCACGCCGTCGTCCAGGACACCCGCCGTGTGCATCACCACGGACAGGGCGGGGCCGCTCGTCCCCGTCCACGCCACCAGAGCGGACAGGTCCGCGCGGTCGCACACATCGCAGGCGGCCACGTCGACGCGGGTGCCCTGCGCGGCCAGTTCGGCGGCCAGCGCGGCCACGCCCTGCGCGCCGGGCCCGGAACGGCTGGTCAGCACCAGCCGCGGTGCGCCCTGCTCGGCCAGCCACCGCGCGACATGGCTCGCAACGGCGCCGGTTCCGCCGGTGATCAGCGCACTTCCGCGCGGCATCCACGGCAGGGCGTTGCCGCGGGGCTGTGGGGCATGGGTCAGCCGTCGGCCGAGGATCCCGGCCGGGCGGATCGCGACCTGGTCCTCACCACAGCCGGCCAGGACCGCCACCAGCCGGGCACCGGCCCGCTCGTCGAGGACGGCGGGCAGGTCGACCAACCCGCCCCACCGGTCCGGGTGTTCCAGCGCCACCACCCGGCCGAGGCCCCACACCTGCGCCTGCACCGGGCTGCTCGGCACCTCGCCCGGACCGCCCGCGACCGCGCCACGGGTGAGCACCCACAGCGGCCCGGCCACCCCCGTGTCGCCGAGGGCCTGCACCAGGCCCAGCGTCGCGGCCAGACCGGCGGCCACCACGGGGTGCGCCCCCAGCGGCGTTTCGTCGAGAGCGAGCAGTGACAGCACACCCGAGACCCCGGCAGGGTCCGCGCCCTGCAGTGCGGCACCGAGTACGGCGGCCATCTCGGCCCGGTCCACGGCCGCAGCCGGGACCCCGACCACCACGACCTCGGCCCCGCGAGCGGCCAAAGCCGCCGCACACCGCCGCGCCGCGTCGTCCTCGGCCGGTACGGCGGGGGCCACCAGCAGCCAAGTCCCGGACAGAAGACGGGAGTCGGGATCGCTCACCGGCGCCCAGGTCACCCGATAGCGCCAGCCCGCGGTCACGGACCGGTCCCGCTCGCTGCGCCGCCACGACGCAAGCGCCGGCAGCACCTCACTGAACGGACGACCGCCGTCCACCGCCAGCGTGTCGGCGAGCCGTGTCAGGTCCCCGCCCTCGACGGCCGCCCAGAACTGGGCCTCCGCCACCGTTCCGACGCCGTCGCCGCCCGCGACCGGGCCCGGCGCCGGCAGGGCCAGCACGCCTTCGGGCCAGTAGCGCTCGTGCCGGAAGGCATACGTCGGCAGCTCGACACGGTCCGCCTTCGGCACCACGGCAGCCCACTGCACGGCCACACCGTGCACGAACGCCCGCGCCAGACCCGCCACCAA
>NZ_JBFAET010000362.1:0-4832 GCF_040642095.1 Streptomyces sp. NPDC020362 | reverse complement strand
GCGGGCCGCGGCAGGATCACCGCCCGGCCATCGGTGTCCAGGGCTGGGGCGCAGCCGGGCGGCCGGGGACCGACGGTGGCCACGGGACCGAGTTCGGCGAGGTCCGGCAGGGCCAGCCGGGCCCGGCGGGCGAGCGGCCGGGCCCATCCGGCGACGGCCTGGGCGGTGGCATCGGCGAGGACGACATCGGGCCGGGCCAGGGCGAGCCGGGCACGCAGCACGTCCGGTCCGGCGCCGGGATCGAGCACCGCGGCCCGCGCGCCGAGCCGGTGCACGGCGAGCATCACCGCTAGGGCCCGAGGTCCGGGCCGTACGGCGACACCGACGGTGCCTCCCCGCCCGATGCCCCGCTCGTGCAGGGCGGCGGCGTAGCGGTCGGCGAGTGCGGCGAGGTCCCCGCACGTGGCCCTGGTGCGTACGGCACCGGTCCGGGTGGTGCCGAGGATGGCCGGCCGGTCGGGGCTGACACGGAGAGCACGGGTGAGGAGGTCGAGCATCAGCGCGGGTCCTCCCCGTGGCTGCCCGGGCCCCTGTCGAGGTACCAGCGGGCGGTGCCGAGCAGGCCGTAGGAGCGCAGCCGCCGGGTGGAGTTCTCCACGACCATGGCACGGGCGTGGACGATGGCGGGGGTGTGGCGGCGCACCCGGTTCAGGAAGAGCCGGTCGGTGGGGGAAGGGCGGCGCGGCATCCCGCCCACGGCCTCGTACAGGGCGGCGGTGATGGCCATGTTGTTGCCCGCGTGCATCCGGTAGGGGGCGAGATAGCCATGGCGCCGCCGGTGGGCGGGGCGTACCCGGCCGAAGAAGGCGGCGACGTGGACCAGCGTGCGGAAGACTGCTCGCCCGAGGGGGCCGTGCTCGTCGCGTCGTGCGTCGATGCGCCCGCACACCATGCCTGCGCCATGGCCGAGGGCGTCACGGGCGCCGGCGGTCCAGCCGGGGCGCGGGAGGCAGTCGGCGTCGGTACGGGCCAGCAGCGTCGCACCGTTGCGGATGGCGTACCGGAAACCGGTGTCCACCGCGCAGCCGACGCCTTTCTGCGGCTCGCTGAGGACGTGCACCGGGAAGGGCGCCCGGCGGGCGAAGTCGTGTGCGAGGGCCCCGGTGCCGTCGGTCGAGGCGTTGTCGACCACCACGAGCGTGAAGTTCCGGTCGCGCTGGACCGCGAGGGCGTCCAGTGTGGCGCCGATCCGCAAGGCCTCCTGGTGTGCGGGCACCACCACCCACAGGCCGCTCACGCCTTCTCCCACACCATCGTCATGATGCTCACGCCACCGCCCAGTCCCACGAACAGCACCCGGTCGCCGGGTTTCAGTCGCTCGTGGACGAGGTCGAGCTGCACGCCCAGCGTGGCACTGGCCATGTTGCCCAGCTCGGGGACCGTGACGACGAGCCTGTCCCGGGGAACGCCGGTGAGCTCCACGAACCGCTCCAGGTACGGCACGGTGACCTGGTGCACGAGGATGTGCCGGAAGTCGTTCCACTCCAGCCCGGTGCGCTGCCTCATCCGGTCGAGCACCGACGTGCCGACCTTCTCGAACACCTCGCGCAGTTCCTTCCCGTCCCCGCGGAAGTACGTGTGTTCGTCTCCGCGCGGGTGACGCGAGCCGCCGCCGAAGATGCCCCCGACCGACCAGTGCTCGGAATGTGTCTCGGTGTCGACGTCCAGAATGCCGCCCCGGTCCACCGCCTCCAGCACGACCGCGGCTCCCGCGTCGCCGAAGGTGTAGCCGGCGAAGCCGTCCCGGAGCTGGTCCGGGCCGGAGGGGGCGCGCCGCACCGCCCGGCTCGGGGTCTCCCCGGTGACCACCAGGGCGCGACGGGCCCGGCCGGCCAGGATCATCGCCCGTGCCGTGTCGATGCCGTTGACGAAGCTGTTGCACGCGTTGGTCACGTCCAGCGCGTGCGCCCGGGATCCGAGCTCGGCCTGGACGATGTGCGCGGTCGCCGGTTCGGCCACGTCCCGCGTCGCGGAGGCGAACACCAGCAGGTCCACGTCGTACGGGGAAAGCCCGGCCCGGGACAATGCCGTGCGCGCCGCCCGCACCGCGAGCGTCGAGGCGTATTCGCCGTCTGCCACCGCCCGGCGCGAGACGATGCCGGTGACTCGTTCAAGCATCCGGCTCGGCAAGTGCAGCCCGGATGTCGCGGTGATCTGCTCCTGCAACTGCGAGGAGGTCACCTCGGGTTCCGGCAGGCAGGAGGCTACCGCCGTGATGCCCGCCCGAAGCCGTGGGCCGCGGGCAGCGTGGTCTATGTGCATGGGGCCGACGCTACGAGCGGGTCCGGACCGTGTGCCTGAGCACGCGTACTCACCCGGTATGGGTACCCGGCCGCTGGGGAAGGCAGCGCCCGGAGCACGTGCATCTGACGGGGCGAAAGAACCGGGTCCGGAAATCCCAGCCGGGTGCTTCCCCGTGGCGTACGCTGGGCATGCCGACGCGGGGTGGAGCAGCTCGGTAGCTCGCTGGGCTCATAACCCAGAGGTCGCGTGGTTCAAATCCCGCCCCCGCTACCAAACGCCGGCCCCTCGACATCAGTTTGAGGGGCCGGCGCCGTGTGAGCCGTGGTGGTACGAGCCGACCGGAGCCGCGTGGCTTGATGTGCAGCTGCCGGTCGGCCACAGCGGACGGTCATGCGATTCACCAGCTCGCAGTGGACCGGAGTTCCCCGTGTCACCCGATGCCGCACCCAAGTGTGTGCAGCAGCCACCGAATTCTCAACGCACGGCAACGGCCGTGCAACGCACGGGTGTTGAGGGTCACGGCTTGGCCAAACCCTTCCCGGGCGTTGGCGACATGTTCACCATCGACCCCTGACGGAGCCCGCCGCCCTGGGCGGAGAGTGATCGGCGGTCCGCACTTTCGCCGGGCCGGCCGTCACTCCGGTGAGCTTCTCTCCTTCCAGAAGGGGCAACCATGGCCGAGTTGACACGCCGTAGACTCCTGAGTTCGGCCGCGGGCGCGCTGGGCGGCGCCGCGGCCCTCTCACTCCTCCCGCCGAGCGTCCAGAAAGCCGTCGCCGCCGGTCCGCCCGAGCACGGTTCACTGGGCGACATCGAGCACGTCGTCATGCTGATGCAGGAGAACCGGTCGTTCGACCACTACTTCGGCACGCTGTCGGGTGTCCGGGGCTTCGGCGACCCGGACGCCCTCCGGCTGGACAACGGACGATCCGTCTTCTACCAGCCCGACGCCGTGAACCCGAAGGGCTATCTGCTGCCCTTCCACCTCGACACCCACAGGTCGAGCGCACAGGCCATCCCGTCCACCAGCCACGCCTGGTCCGTGCAGCACCAGGCCTGGAACGGCGGCAGGATGGACCAGTGGCTGCCCGCCCACCGCAAGGCCGACGGCGCCAACGGCCCCTACGTGATGGGCTACTACACGCGCGAGGACATCCCGTTCCAGTTCGCGCTCGCCGAGACCTTCACCGTCTGCGACAACTACTACTGCTCGGTGTTCGGCCCCACCTGGCCCAACCGCCTGATGTGGATGACCGGTTCGATCGACCCGGGCGGCACCCGGGGCGGCCCGGTCATCAGCAATGTGGCACCGACGCCGTACCGCTGGACGACGTACGCCGAACGGCTCCAGGCGGCCGGCGTCAGCTGGAAGGTTTACCAGCAGGACGACGACTACGGCTGCAACATGCTCGAACAGTTCGCCGCCTTCAAGAACGCACAGCCCGGCTCCGACCTGTACGAGCGAGGCGTACGCCCGCAGTCCGAGGGCACCTTCGAGGACGACGCCCGGGGCGACCGTCTCCCGGCGGTGAGCTGGATCATGCCGACGAGCTACCAGTCGGAGCACCCCGACTATCTGCCGGCCGCCGGTGCCGACTTCGTGGCCTCGAAGATCGAGGCGATCGCGTCGAATCCCTCGGTGTGGCGCAAGACGGCCTTCATCCTCAACTACGACGAGAACGACGGCCTGTTCGACCACGTGGCCCCGCCGACCGCACCGCCGGGCACTGCGGACGAGTACATCCAGGGTCTGCCGATCGGTGGCGGCTTCCGCGTGCCCGCGATCATCATCTCGCCCTGGACCGTGGGTGGTTGGGTCGCGTCGGAGGCCTTCGACCACACGTCCGCCCTGCAGTTCCTGGAGCGGTTCACCGGGGTCGAGGAGCCGAACATCAGCGCCTGGCGGCGCGCCACCTTCGGTGACTTCACGACCGCCTTCCGCTTCAGCGACGCCCGCCCCCGCCCGCCCGAGCTCCCCGACGACACTGCGGAGCAGTTGGAGAAGGCGAAGGAGGAGGTGGCGACGCTGCCGAAGCCGACGCTCCCGGGAGCGGACCAGACCTTCCCACACCAGGAGAGGGGTCGCCGCCCGCACGTATGACACCCGAGAGGGCCCGGGCCGTGCGTGCCCGGGCCCTCACCGTGGTGTGGCCCCGCAGCCGCATCGGAGAGAGTTACTCCCGGGCCGACGATGTGCCGGCCAGGGTCCTGTAACTGCAGGTCGGCAAAGAACAGCCGCCGCACCACGGACGAGGCGCCGCCCGGCACATGCAAAGCGGCGGCATCTGATGCAGGCTGGCAGTGGAGGAAACGCGTCCTTCTTGTCCCCGGCGCCTGCCGGGCACGCGGCTTGTCCCCGGCGCCCGCCGGGCACAGCGGGCGTCGGCAGGAAGGGAGCGCGATGGAGATCAAGGGATCGATCGCCCTGGTGACGGGGGCCAATCGGGGCATCGGCCGCGCGTTCGCCCGCGCGCTGATCGGCCTCGGAGCGGCCAAGGTCTACGCCGCTGTCCGCGATCCGGCCACCGTTAACGATCAGGACCTCACAGCGGTTCGTCAGTACGTCACGAAGCCCGACTAGGTCGCTG
>NZ_JBFAET010000361.1:0-4951 GCF_040642095.1 Streptomyces sp. NPDC020362 | reverse complement strand
ACGGCAACAGACCCTCAGACCGAAGCCGGTCGCACCGGCATCCCCTGGTCTGCTGCCCCTACCCCGGCCCTCTCGCCCACCTTCCCGCCCGACTCGGTCGGCCGGAGGGTGGGCGTTCTGGTTACAGGTCCAGGTCCACGTAGAGCGCCGCGTGGTCGGAGGCCTCGTTGAGTTTCGAGGTCACCGTGTCGAAGGACTTGATGCCGTCCGCGAAGATTCCGCGGGTCTCCAGGCCCACGTGCTGCACCTCGTGCCACAGCGGCGGCGGAAGCAGCAGGTAGTCGATCTTGTCCCGGGGTGAGGCGCACTTCCCGTGCGTGCCGGGGTCCCCGTGGTAGGAGCGGTGACTCATCGCATCGCGCAGACCGGCGTCCAGCAGCTCCGCGACCGCTTCGCTCTCCGGGTCGTCGTTGAGATCTCCGGCGACCATGACGTGCGGGGTGCGCTCCGCGGCCTCCCGGTAGATCTCCGCGACGCGCTTCGCCTGGGCCAGCCGCAGCTCCGGGTCGTCCTGGAACTTGCTCTTGAGGTGGTTGCCGAGGATCACCAGCGGCGATCCGTCGAGCTGGATCTCGAACTCGGGGCAGTCACGGCTGAACAGCCGGTCGGCGGGACGTTCCGGGTTGGTGTCGAAGATGTGGGACCTGACGGACGTGATCGGGTGACGGCTGAAGATCCCGATGTCGATGCCCCGGGGATCGTTGCCGTCGATCAGCAGGCTGTACGGGTACGGCCGCCTGCCCAGCGCCCCTGCCAGAACCTGCGTGTTGAAGCGCTCCAGGGTGAGCCGGTCCTCGACCTCCACGGTCAGCAGGATGTCGGCGTCGACCTCCGAGACCACCCGGCCGGTGTTGCGCACCGTGCTCATGTCGAGGTCGTCCTGCCCGAGTTCGGCCCAGCCGGCCCACGAGGCACGGCCGCCGGCAATGATCTCGATGTGGGGGTTGTTCGCCGGCCCGGACGTCTCGAACAGCCCGGAGCGCTTGCCCGGGCGGGACTGGTTGATGAGGATCGGCGGCGGGTTCTTCGGGTCGATGTCGTACGCCTTGTACGCCTTGATGAGCCGGACGATCTCCTTCTTGTCGTCGTCCGTGTACGCCGGCAGGTCGAGGAGCGTGACCAACGTGTCGAAGTCCTTGAGGACTTCCTCCCGCTTCGCCGGATCCGAGAGGCGGAAGGCCGTGGGCCGGCGGAAGAGGTTCTCCATGTTGAAGGTGGCGATGCGGATGCTCATGGCGTGCCTCCTCGGCGGCGCGAGAGCACCGCACGGCCGGCGGCAGGCGCCGCCTCAGTGACTGCTCGCCGACAATTTCCATTCTCCGGGCGTCCCGGAAGCGTGTCCAACGGAGGCGGTCGACCCGCCGGTTCCCGCCACAACCCGCCGGTCCGCGCCGGTTCCCGCCGGTGATTGGTCCTCCATGACGGACCGGGATTGGCTCTGTCGGGTCACCGCCCGGGTCACGAGGGTGGCCTCATGAGTCTCGCTTTCCTCCTGACCACCCTGATCGTCGTCATCACTCCCGGCACCGGCGTCGTCTACACCCTTGCCGCCGCGCTCTCCCACGGCCGCCGCGCGAGCGTCGTCGCCGCCTTCGCGTGCACGCTCGGGATCGTCCCGCACGTCCTGGCCACCGTCACCGGGCTGGCCGCGCTGCTGAACGCCAGCGCGGCGGCCTTCCAGGTCGTGAAGTACGCCGGGGTCGCCTATCTGCTCTACATGGCGTGGGCCACGGTGCGGGACAAGGAGGCGATCGTGGTCGAGCAGGACCCGGCCGCGGCGAACGCGCTCCGGCTGATCGTCCGGGGCGTGCTGATCAACATCCTCAACCCGAAGCTGACGATCTTCTTCCTCGCGTTCCTGCCCCAGTTCGTCGACCCCGGACGGCCGCACGCCCTGCCGCGCATGCTCGCGCTGAGCGGCGTCTTCATGCTGCTGACCTTCGTCGTCTTCGCCCTGTACGGCATCCTCGCCGCCCGCGTGCGCAGCCATGTCACCTCCCGGCCCAGGGCGATGGCCTGGCTGCGGCGGACCTTCGCGGGTTCCTTCCTCGCGCTCGGCGCCAAGCTCGCCTTCACGGCCCGCTGAAACCGGGCCCGGCCCCGGCCCCGGGTCGGGGTGGCCGGGGAGGGCGCCGCCGTCCGATGCGGCTCAACGGCCCTGCAGGGACTTGACGTTGTCGCCGAAGGTCCAGTTCTTCGAGCCGTCCCAGTTGATCGACCAGGTCATCAGGCCCTTGAGCGAGCTGCCGTAGTGCTTCCAGGCCTGGGAGACCAGGCCGGGCGCCATGTAGCCGCCGCCCGCGCCCGGCTGCGCGGGCAGGCCCGGCACCTGCTTGTCGTACGGCACCCGGATCGTCGTGCCCTGCACCACCAGGCCCTTGTCCAGGCAGTCGGTCTGTGCGGTGAAGCCCGCCACCGTGCCCGCCGAGTAGGAGTCGCCCGAGCAGCCGTACATGCTGCCGTTGTAGTACTGCATGTTCAGCCACCAGAGCCGGCCGTTGTCCGCGTACCTCTTGATGACGGGCAGGTACGCGCCCCAGATCGAGCCGTAGGTGATGCTGCCGCCGGTGACGTACGCGGTCTCCGGGGCCATGGTCAGGCCGAAGCCGGACGGCATCCGGGCCAGGATGCCGTCGATGATGCGGATCAGGTTGGCCTGGGACGTGGACGGCTGGTTGATGTTTCCGCTGCCCGTCAGGCCGGTCTCGATGTCGATGTCGATGCCGTCGAAGTTGTACTTCTTCAGGATCGGGACGACGGTCGCGACGAACCGGTCGGCCACGGCGGAGGAGTTCAGGTCGATGCCTGCCGCCGCGCCGCCGATGGAGAGCAGGATCGTCTGGCCGGACGCCTTGGCGGCGCACATCTCGGCGGGCGTGGCCACCTTCACCCCGCTGTCCATGCCGTCCTCCCACAGGGCCGTGCCGTCCGAGCGGATGACCGGGAAGGCCGCGTTGATCACGTTGTAGCCGTGTGCGCGGATGCGGGAGTCGCTGATCGGGGTCCAGCCGAACGGCGGGTGGACGCCGTTGGCGGAGCCGTCCCAGTTCTCCCAGTAGCCCTGGAGCACTTTGCCGGCCGGCCGTGACTTCAGGGCGCAGGTGTCGGCGGCGGAGGCGGTGGGGGCGGTGGCGATCGCGAGCGGGGCGAGGACGGCCGTGGTGAGTGCGGCGGTGAGCAGGCGCAGCGTACGGCGGAGCATGCGGAGCCTCCCGGTGGGGGGTCGGTGAGGTGTCGTAGGCATGACAGTGCGTTGCCCATGACAGTGCATGTGGTCCAGACCTTTCGTCAATAAGTCTGGACCAAGCCGTGGCCGACGGGTTCCCAAAAGGGGGTGATCACGGGTGACAAGTATGGACTGACAGATATTGAAATCTGTCATCTGTCATGGCAGGGTGAAGGACATGACGATGCGAACCCGAACCCTCGGAACCAACGGCCCCCAGGTCTCCGCGCTCGGCCTCGGCTGCATGGGCATGTCCGCCCTGTACGGCGACGCCGACCGCGCCGAGTCCATCGCGACCGTCCACGCCGCCCTGGAGGCGGGCGTGACCCTGCTGGACACCGGCGACTTCTACGCCATGGGCCACAACGAGATGCTGATCGGCGAGGCCCTGCGCACCGCGCCCGCCGCCCGGCGCGAACAGGCTCTGGTCAGCGTGAAGTTCGGCGCCCTGCGCGACCCGGACGGCGGCTGGAGCGGCTACGACGGCCGCCCCGCCGCCGTGAAGAACTTCGCCGCCTACTCCCTGCAGCGCCTCGGCGTCGACCACATCGACGTCTACCGGATCGCCCGCCTCGACCCGGACGTGCCGATCGAGGAGACCGTCGGCGCGATCGCCGAGCTGATCGAGAAGGGGTACGTCCGGCACGTCGGCCTCAGCGAGGTCGGCGCCGAGACCATCCGCCGGGCCGCGGCCACCGCGCCCGTCGCGGACCTCCAGATCGAGTACTCGCTCATCTCCCGCGGCATCGAGCGGTCGATCCTGCCGACCACCCGCGAGCTGGGCATCTCCGTCACCGCGTACGGCGTCCTCTCGCGCGGCCTGATCTCCGGGCACTTCGCCCGCGACCGGCAGCTCGCCGCGAACGACTTCCGCGCCTACTCGCCCCGCTTCCAGGGCGACAACCTCCAGCGCAACCTCGACCTCGTCGACGCGCTCCGCAAGATCGCCGAGGAGAAGGGCGTCACCGTCGCGCAGACCGCCATCGCCTGGGTGCTCTCCCGCGGCGAGGACATCGTGCCGCTCATCGGCGCCCGCACCCGCGAGCGGCTGACCGAATCGCTGGGCGCCCAGGACGTGACCCTGGACGAGGCCGATCTGGCGGCGATCGAGCAGGCCGTGCCGGCGGACGCGGCGGCCGGCGACCGCTACCCGACCGCAGCCATGGCACACCTCGACAGCGAGCGCTGACCATGACGCCGGGTACGGTCTAGGGCATGGCACCGCCCACCGAGACCCTGACCGCCGAGCGCATCCTCGAAGCGACCGAGGAGGTGCTGCGCCGCCACGGCCCGGCCAAGGCCACCGTGGTCGACGTGGCGCGCGCGCTCGGCGTCAGCCACGGCAGTGTGTACCGGCACTTCCGCACCAAGGCGGCGCTGCGCGAGGCCGTGACCAAGCGGTGGCTGGACCGGACGTCGGAGAAACTGGCCGTCATCGTCGCCGGGGACGGCACTCCCGAGCAGCTGCTGCGGGTCTGGCTCGCGGCGCTGTTCGAGGCCAAGCGGCACAAGGCCGGCGACGACCCCGAGCTGTTCGCCACGTACACGGTGCTGACCGACGAGAACGTCACGGCGGTCGGCGAGCACCTCGCCGACCTGATCGCGCAGCTGACCCGGATCATCGGGGCGGGAGCCGGGGGGGGGGGCCGGACCGGGGCCGCCCCCGCCGCCCCGGCCCCGCGCCCGGGAGCACCCCCCCCCCCCGCCGCAACCCCCCCAGAACCG
>NZ_JBFAET010000360.1:0-4984 GCF_040642095.1 Streptomyces sp. NPDC020362 | reverse complement strand
GCGCGAGGACTACCCCCCCCCCGCCGCCCAGGCGGTCACCGCCCACGGGCCCGGCGAGGACGTCCTGGCAGTGGGCGCCGCAGAAGTCGTCGCCGGAAACGGTGGCGAGCGAGGTGCCGAGGCCGAAGCGGGCGGCGGCGACGGCGAGGCTGGCCGTGCCGCCCGGGCCGCAGCCCATGCCCGTCGTCCAGATCTCCTCGTCCGGCGCGGGCGAGCGGCTCGGTGCGGGAAGACGAGGTCGCGGAAGACCAGCCCGGTCAGCAGCGCATCGGGCCGCTCGGCAGCCAGGAGGCGTCCTGTCCTCGAACCACGATCGTCGGAACAGCTCAATTTCGGTGTACTGAGGTCGGGTGCCGGCTTGGGCGTTTGGTCAATATCTGAGCAGAACTGAGCATGATTCTGATTGGAGATGACGAGTAGTGTTCATGGTGTGCTGGCGGAACGACGACACCGACTCATCCTGAGGGCCCTGCGCTCCGGTGGCCCCGCGGCCGTCACCGACCTCTCCGAGCGGCTGGGCGTGAGCCCGGCCACGATCAGGCGCGACCTCGTCGGACTCGAAGAGGACGGCCTGCTCACCCGGGTGCGCGGCGGCGCGGTCGCGGACGAGGGCGGCCAGCCCTTCGCCGAGGTCGCCGAGGTGCGCGTGGCCGAGAAGGACGCCATCGCGGCGCGCGCCGCGGCCATGGTCGCCGACGGCCAGTCGGTGCTGCTCGACATCGGCACCACCGCCTACCGGCTCGCCCGCCGCCTCACGTCATCACCGGCAACCTGGTGGTCTACGAGGAACTGGCCGACGACGAGGGCATCGAACTGGTGCTGCTCGGCGGCGTGGTCCGCCGCGAGTACCGCTCCCTGGTCGGCTTTCTCACCGAGGACACCCTGCGCCGGCTCCGCGCCGACTGGCTCTTCCTCGGCACCAGCGGAGTGCGCCCGGGTGGGCAGGTGATGGACACGACGGTCGTCGAGGTGCCGGTCAAGCGCGCCATGATGAAGGCCAGTGACAAGGTCGTCCTGCTCGCTGATTCGGCGAAGTTCCCGGGTACGGGAATGGCGAAGGTCTGCGGCCCCGGGGACCTGGACGTGGTGGTGACGGACGAGCCGGTCGACCCGGCGACCCGCTCCTCGCTTCAGGAGGCGGGCGACGAGGTGGTCCTGGCAGGAGAGGTGCAGGAGTGAAGCTGACGATTCTGGGCGGCGGCGGATTCCGGGTGCCCCTCGTGTACGGGGCGTTGCTGGCGGACCGTGGCGAGGGACGGGTCACGGAGGTCGTTCTGCACGATCTCGACGACAGCCGGCTGGATGCGGTCGTGCGCGTACTGGCCGAACAGGCGTCGGCCGTGGACGACGCCCCCCGCGTGAGAGCCACCACCGACCTCGACGAGGCCCTGCGCGGCGCGGGCTTCGTCTTCTCCGCGATCCGCGTGGGCGGCCTGCAGGGCAGGGCCGACGACGAGCGGGTGGCACTCGGGGAAGGCGTCCTCGGCCAGGAGACGGTCGGCGCGGGCGGGATCGCCTACGGTCTGCGGACGGTCCCGGTAGCGGTCGACATCGCCCGGCGGGTGGCCCGTCTCGCCCCCGACGCCTGGGTCATCAACTTCACCAACCCGGCAGGCCTGGTCACCGAGGCCATGTCCCGTCACCTCGGCGACCGCGTCATCGGCATCTGCGACTCGCCGGTCGGCCTCGGCCGCCGGATCGCCCGGGTGCTCGGCGCGAACCCGAAGGAGGCGTGGATCGACTACGTCGGCCTCAACCACCTCGGCTGGGTGCGCGGCCTGCACATCGCCGGACGCGACGAACTCCCGCGCCTGCTCGCCGACCCCGGCCTGCTCGGCTCCTTCGAGGAGGGCAGGCTGTTCGGTGTCGACTGGCTGCAGTCCCTCGGCGCGATCCCCAACGAGTACCTGCACTACTACTACTTCAACCGCGAAGCCGTACACGCGTATCAGGAGGCCGAGAAGACCCGGGGCGCCTTCCTGCGCGACCAGCAGGCACGGTTCTACGAGGAGGCACGGCGCCCCGGCGTCCGCGCCCTGGACCTCTGGGACCGCACCCGCGCCGAGCGCGAGGCGACCTACATGGCCGAGAACCGGGAGACGGCCGGCGCCGGCGAACGCGAGGCCGACGACCTCTCCGGCGGCTATGAGAAGGTCGCACTCGCCCTGATGCGGGCCATCGCCCGGGACGAGCGCACGACCCTCATCCTCAACGTGCGCAACCGGGGCACCCTGTCGGTCCTGGACACGGAGGCGGTCATCGAGGTGCCCTGCCTGGTCGACGCCAACGGCGCCCACCCGGTCGCCGTCGCCCCGCTGCCCGGCCATGCCAACGGCCTGGTCTGTGCGGTCAAGGCGGTCGAGCGCGAGGTGCTCGCCGCCGCCGCGTCCGGTGCGCGTGCGACGGCCGTGAAGGCGTTCGCGCTGCATCCGCTGGTCGACTCGGTCAACGTGGCCCGGCGCCTGGTCGAGGGCTACACGGCCGTCCATCCTGGCCTCAGGTACCTGAAATGAGCTCCGGCGGAAGGCGCCCGGCACGTGCTTCCGTCCGCTGCGTCCCGGCTGTGCCCTCGCCCGGCCCGTCGTCCCCTGCGTCGCCCCGCCCTCTCTCGAGACCTCTCATGCACGACGAACGGCGCCGCATCGAGGAGCACGTAGAGCGCCTCATCGGGGGGCGCTTCTGACGGCGCGCGCCCCGGCGGTGACGGCACGCGCCCCGCTCCGGCGTCGGCAGACGCACGTCGGGTCGGCCGGTCGCTCCCCGTGACCGCGACCGACCGACCCGATCCCCCGTGCCCCCGTGGTGCATCCCCCGGTACTTTCCCTTGGTGCTCCCCCCGGTTGGTGCATCCCCCGTGGTGGTGCTTCCCGCGTGGTGCTTCCCCCCTTGGTGCGGGTTGGTGCTTCCCCCCTTGGTGCGGGTTGGTGCTTCCCCCGTAGTGGTGCTTCCCCCGTTGTTTCTCGTTCCTGTTAAGAAGAGCGGCCGGGCCGCCCCCTGATACACCCCCGGCGGAAAAAAAATCCCCCGGCCCGGAAGCCGGGGGGACGTCGGTCGTGCCGGTGCCGTGCTCAGCCGGTGAAGCCGGCCGTGATCGAGGTGAACTGCCAGTTGTTCTGGCTGATGCCGGAGCAGTTCTCGGCGACTCCGCCGCCCGGGCAGGGCCGGTCGCGGTTGACCGACCAGAAGGCGAGCCGGGCGATGTGGTGGCTGTTGGCCCAGTCGCGGACCTGGGTCCAGATCGCCGGGGTGGTCGTCTCCTGCTGGTCGGACAGGCCGTTCATGCCGGAGATGCCGATGTGGGAGTAGGCGGTCGCGTCGTCCCAGCCGAACGTCGACTTCAGCTTGGCCTTCAGCCCTTCGGTCGCGCTCACCGTGTTGCCGTACATGTCCGAGCCGCCGCCGAAGTCGAACGGCATGATGGTGAAGACGTCGATGTCGGCTCCGAGCGACTTCGCCTGCTCGATGAGCCGGTTGCCGTAGTAGGTCGGGCCGGTGGTCGCGGTGCCGAAGGTGACGATGGTCTTCAGGCCCGGGTTGTTCGCCTTGACGGTCTTCAGCGCGGTGAGGATCTTCGCCTGGACGGCCTCGTTCTCGAACTCGTCCGTGTTCTCGATGTCCATGTCGATCGCCTTGAGCGAGTAGGCGTCGATCACCTTCTGTATCGCTCCGGCCAGCGCGCTCGACGAGGAGCAGTTGGCGCCGAGCTTGCTGCCCTGCCAGCCGCCGAACGACGGCACGATGTCACCGCCCGCCGAGCGGATCTGGTTGATCGCGCCCTGGTCGACCCCGCCGGTCAGTGCCCGGCTGCCGTCCCAGGCCGGCGTGCAGCCGCCCGAGTCCAGCACGAACGCCATCGTGAACCACTTGGCGCCCGTCGCGCTCATCACCGTGGACGGGCTCGGCGGATCGCCCCAGCCTTCGTACAGGTACGGCGCCGCCTGCCTGAACCCGCTGCCGCCGCCGCTGCCCGCGTCCGTCGTGACGGACACGGAGTCGGAGGCCGCCGACACGTTCCCGGCCGCGTCCCGTGCCTTCACGCTGAAGGTGTACGAGGTGCTCGGCGACAGCCCGCCGACCGTGGCCGACGTACCGGAGACGCTGAGGACCTGGTTGGAGCCGCTGTAGATGTCGTACGCCGTCACGCCCGTGTTGTCGGTCGAGGCGTTCCACTTCAGCGACACGCTCGACGAGGTCCTGCCGGTCGAGGTGAGCCCGCTGGGCACGGTCGGCGCCTGGGTGTCCCCGCCGCCTCCGCCGCCCGGGCCGTCCAGGCTGATGTCGTCGGCGTAGTACGAACCCTGCGCGTACCAGCCGTGGACGTAGAGGGTGGCGCTGGTCTGCGAGGCCCCGGTGGTGAAGGAGACGCTCAGCCGGCTGTACGCGGACGGTGAGGTCGTCCAGGTGGAGGCGCCGCCGTCCACGCCGAGGTAGACGTACGAGCCGCGGACCCAGCCGCTGAGGGTGTAGGTCGTGTTCGGCTGGACCGCGACCGTCTGGCTGCACTGCGCGTCGTCGCTCGCCGTCACCGCGCCCTGCAGGGCCCTGGAGCCGCCGTGCACGGGGGAGGAGACGACCGAACCGAGATTGCCGGTACAGCTCCAGGGGGAGAGGCCGCCCGACTCGAAGCCGGGATTGGTCAGGATGTTGGCCGCCTGGGCCGTGCCCGGCAGCGCGACGGCCCCGCCGGCCGCGAGGGCGGCGGAGCCGAGCAGAGCGAGAAACCTGCGTCTGGGACGCCCGAGTATGTGGCGCACGCGATCTCCCTGTGGGGAATGGGGTGTTGGGGAGTACAGGGGAGTGCGGAAAGCTGCGCCATCAAAGTTGGTATGGACCAATCCGGGTGTCAAGGAGTCACGCCAGAATTGGTCCATACCGGTGAGCTGAAGCGCGCCCCAAAGGGGCGCGGGGCTGGAACTGCCACCGGCTACCCCCCGGGGTGCGAGCAACCACCAACCAACCCCCAGTCGGGCGACGGGCGAAAGCC
>NZ_JBFAET010000359.1:0-5014 GCF_040642095.1 Streptomyces sp. NPDC020362 | reverse complement strand
CGCCCCGCCGACAGCCCGCTGCCGAGCGCGGCCCAGGTGATCGTCCACCACATCGCGGTCTTCGCATCGGTCGCCTACGCCGGCCGCACGATCCAGGTGCTCCCGGCGGAGCAGGTGGACTTCGCCGCCGAGCCGACTGCCGGACAGGACCTCGGAGCAAGGGTCTCCGCGCAGGGCAGCGTGCAGAGCGGTCCTCAGCTCGCGAGCCCGCTAGGAAGCACGTTCGGGACGATCGCAGACACGGGCGGCCCGGCGCGCGCACGCGCCGGGCCGCGGTTGGGCAATGAGTGCAGCTTCCCGGTTCCCGAGCAAAACCGGTGAAGACTGCGTGTGCTACCTCCGGCTGCGGATCGGTGACAGCTCCTGACCTGGTGTGCCTTTCCGTCCTGTGTGCCCTGACCCGCCGCGATGACCGAGCGTGTCGGTCAGCCGGTGACGACGTTGTGCACCGGGATGATCTGCGGCTCGCCGTCGGCGTGACCCAGGTCGGAGAGGATCGGCTGGAGGATCTTCGAGAAGTTCCCGAGGGCTTCCTCGGACTCCCATACGTCGACGACCCGCCACCCGCCGTCGACCGGCCCGGCCGCGTGGGAGATCAGTCCGGGTGCGGGAATATCGGCGAGCGAGGTGAACCCGCCGCCGTCGGTGAGGCGGTTGATGCAGGCGTCGTAGAACTCCTGTCCGACGCCCGGAATGTCGAACGTGACCATGATGGCCATGTCATCCCCCCATTGCTCGATCACTGTGTGCTGCGATCGCCCCGGCAGGCGCGATCCCCCTCATGCCTACCCGACCGGTGTCCGCGCGTCGACGCCTTGCGGGGGCCGGGTGGAGAGAGCTGAGGCGCGCCGGACGGTCCCGCGCCCCTGGTGAGCCGACTACCACCCGGCGCGCGCTGGCCGTTGTGGTGCCCCCTTCCCGCTCGAACGCTTCGGGCAGAGGCCGGACTTGCTGGTGGCGTCGCCCATATGCCGAGTGTGGTCTTTGGCTGTGTGCGGCGTGGCGGGTGCTGCCGGTTCGGCAGATGAGCCGGCACGCTGATGCCATGACGGACCGTCACACACCATCGCGTATGGACAGTGAGCCGCTGGATTTCTGGCTCATGCTCGGCGTGTGACCCTACGTCCGATACTGGGCGGCGGTGCCCTGGTCGTGGTCGGCGTGCACGGAAGCGTCCGAGGGGGCGCCCATCGGGGCGGCGGCCGTGACGGGCGAGCCTGCGCCGGTCGGCTGAAGATTGGGCCTGTGAAGAGAACCCGGCGATAGGCACACGGTCCCCATGCGTGATGCTGACCTGATGCCCGACGCGATCGTTGGTCTCCTGCGTTCCACCAGGGACGAGCCGCTGGGGGAGATGTCTGGCTGGCGGCGTCTTCCAGCTCCGTCAGGCGCGTTCTGCTCGCCGCTTCTGGGACTACGAGAAGAACCGCTAGACGTGCCACGGCGCCCCGCTCCCGGGGGAGTGAGGCACCGTGGTGCCGGTCGGGCTGCTGCTTTCAGCCGGGCCAGGTCCCGGGCCCGCGCGAACAGTTGCCGCACGGCCGGGAGTTCCCCATACGGCCGGATGCTCTTGCGGAGCGAGGCGAAGTGGTCGTCACCCCGGGCGCTGGAAATGCCGGCGCAGTCGTTCAGGAAGGTCCCCATTCCCGGCATGCCTCTTCCACGTCTCTCATCTCCATGAGCCGGGTTGCGAGGAGACGGGTGGCGTGCGTGTGCTCCTGCCGCTCTCCCTTGGGGCGGACCTTGTTGGACTGGCACAGGGTCTTGACCGACTCGGGGCGGCAGCCGAGTTCCCACAGGACGTGAGCGACGTGGAAATCGTAGGCGGCGCGGTCGTAGCCGCCGATGTGGTCGTTGCGGCCGTCGGCCTGCGACAGCCACGCCCGGACGTCGGTCCCAGGCGGCCACGACTCCCGTGCCTAACCCCTGAGAGGAGCGGGACGGGCCGCATCATACGGACCAAGCAGTCGGCCGGTCCGTGTCCTGCAAGCTCCCTGCCGGGACCTCCGGCAGGGTTGTGCAAGCCGCAGGAGGAACCACCGTTGTTCGCTCAGCCCCACCGTGTGCCGAGGCAGCCCGCTGCCGTCCGGTCACTTCACCGCCGCACCGTGGGGCCTGCGCCGCACGGCCCCCTATCCGGCGTTCGCCCCCGGCTACGCCCGGGTTGAACTCGACCCGGCCACGCAGACCGGCCGTTACGTCGACGCAGCCGGGCAGCCGCTCATGATGCCCGTCCATGGCGCCAGCACCGGCACGAACCCGCCCACCAACACCGGGAACCCGTCGGACGGTTCCGGCCCCGGCGGCTCCGGCGGCGGTGACCAGGACACCGGAAACGACGGGGACCAGTAGTGACCCCCAATGGCCCGGTCCTGGGTGTGACCGACCTGGACGACCCATGACCGACCTGGTGATTGACGAGCTGCACGGCCGCGGTGTCCCGGTCGTGCGGCTTGATTCCGGGGACTTCCGCGCCACCTTGTCGATCGCGGCCACCCTCACCGTCCACGGCACCGCAGGAACCCTGACCACGCCATCACACACAGCGGACCTCAAATACGTTCGGTCGCTGCACTACCGCCGCCCCTCCGGCTTCGCCTTGCTCCCCTGGACGAGCAGACACGGCGTTTGAATCGTTGCCGCGGACCGGAGTCAGATGCTCGAGCCTGATCCGCGGTCGAGGCCTCGCCTCCCCTGGTGGGCCGAGCCGAAGCCCCTCGTCCGCGACGGCGGACGAGGGGGCGCCGGGCCGAGAGTAGCGTCACCCCATGTTCACGACAGCGGGGGAGTTCTGGTAAGCCGCAAGCAGCCACTTGCCGTCCTGACGGGTGAGTACCCAGGTCGCGATCGCAAGCCGGTCGCCCGGCACCTCGGTCTCGCCCGGGAAGAGGATATTCGTCTCGCTGACGACCACGGCGGCGTCGTCGTTGAGGAAGCGGATGTTCAAGACCTTGTTCGTTGTGGTCGAGCCCTTGAGGAAGCTGCTGAAGCCGGCCTCCATGCTCTCGCGGATCTCGTCGCGGGACTTACGGTAGGACCCGGGCAGAATCGCGCTGGCGTCCTCGGTGTAGTCGGCCACGAACGCGGCGGCGTCGTGCGCGTCCCATGCGTCATAGACGCCCTTGAGCACCTCGAGGATGGCGGACTCATCCGCCGCATGCGCCTGGTTCGCAGTCAAGGTTTCCCTCGCTTCGTCGTACTGTTGCGGATCGCCGCGGTCTGCGACGCACCGG
The DNA here is from genome assembly GCF_040642095.1 of Streptomyces sp. NPDC020362. Classification (NCBI taxonomy): domain Bacteria; kingdom Bacillati; phylum Actinomycetota; class Actinomycetes; order Kitasatosporales; family Streptomycetaceae; genus Streptomyces; species Streptomyces sp. NPDC020362. Next base: position 1,781 of record NZ_JBFAET010000359.1, on the reverse strand, counting down.
GAGTCATGTGCGGCTCCACGGATACCTACCGGCCGCGGTGCTAGAACTCATCGCCCCCGGGGAGACTTTTCCGGACGGCAGCGGCAGCACCCGGACCAGCGCCGATGCGTTTTGAACTCCTCCGGGCCCGGATCCTCACCCAGCCATGAGCTTCACGGAACTGCGGACTGAGCCCTGAATCTCCCCGCGCGGTGCTCGGCCCGTCATCACAGTTGCTCAGCGTGCTTCCCCACGCGCAGGTGCCTGACCAGCAACGCCAGAAGTGGAAACACGCAACATCCCAAACTCCTTTCCCTGCTCGCCTGCAAACCTGAGGCTGGACATATGACTCCCAGCGAGTTACAGATCCAGCCCGCCCCTGCCCTCATCCGGACCGTCGTCACCAGATACGGCGACGGCAGCACCCCCCCGCGGGACGCGCTGCGCGTCGCCACCGCCCTACGCGATCCGCCCGACGACCCGGGTGTCCGGTACAGGATGTTCCACTCCCACGGCCTGGCCCTCCCAGGTACGGGACTGCGTCCTCAGCACACCGGGCGCCGAACAACTCATGGAACGCAGCCTCCGCCGCGGTCTCGCGTTCCTGCACGCAGCCCGGTCCTCGGTGGAGCGCGGGAAGCAGGTGCTGAGTCGTTCGATCGCCGCCGACGCCCACGGCGTCCCGCTCGGCCTGGTTGTATGTAGCTGGTCGTCTGGACCGGCAGACCGGCAGGAAGCCGTGGGCACGCCTGGGACTGCGATGCTGTCAGCATGGGGAGCCTGGGCGACGGTGCGCACCACTGCGGACCGGGCAACCTCCAGTTGGCAGTCCCCCTCATCGGCACTGTCCGACTGCCAGGCTCGCGCCCTGAACGCGACCGGAACAGCGGGTCCTGCGGCGTGGGTGACCGCAGCTGGTACGTCAGTTGTCGCGCACCGTCAGGTTGCGAACCGTCGGCCCGTGATGACGGCGGCAGCGACCATCAGGGAATAGCCGGTCAGCTCGCCCACCGCGCAGATGACGACCGCATGCGTATAGGAAGACTTGGTGCCCAGCAACGGGCCCCCGATCCCGTCGGCGGTGTAGACCATGGTGACGGGCGTTCCGTCCGGGTGCGGGCAGGCGCCGCCGGACGGCAGCTGATCGACATTGCCGTCGGGGTCCTGGACGTAGCACTGCAAGTACGTGCCGTGGCTGCCCTGCTGACGGTCCTGGTAGTCGATGGAGCCGACACCCTCCTTGCCAAAGGCGACCAGTCGGGCGGGTGATGCGTAGACGGCGCTCACGGCGAGCGCGATCGACGCCAGCGTGTAGCAGACCTTGACCCGCTGGGGCACCGCGTTCCGGCGCAGGATCAGGCGCCGGACGATCAGGTGGTAGCTCAGGGCGAGGGCGATCACTCCGAGGACCCCGCCCAGGCCGGCGTCGAGGGCGCCCAGCAGCGAGGTGGTCAGGGCGGCCAGTAGCAAGACCAGGAGCCACCCGATGATCATGCGGCTCCGGGTAGGCACCGGCAGGTCGCTCACCGTGCCGGAATCCGTCGTCGCCACTCTCGCCCGCCCCTCGTCCATACAGGTGATCGGCGAAGACTCTAGCCCGCGGCCACGAGGGTCTCATCCAGTGGGCCTCCGCCTGCGGGACGTGACCCACCGGCTCCCGACCGATCAGCCGTCTCGCCGGACCGCCGCTGTTCCCCGTCAGGCGTCGCGCCGGCCGGGGCCTGTTGCGAAAGTGGAGCAAGGGCGTGGGTGATCACCGGCCGTGGTGCGTGGTGATCTGACGAACGACCAGTGAGCGCGTC
>NZ_JBFAET010000358.1:0-5051 GCF_040642095.1 Streptomyces sp. NPDC020362 | reverse complement strand
GCGTCCGCCGGGCTCACGCCGGCCGACGTGGACGCCGTCGAGGCCCACGGCACGGGCACCAGGCTCGGCGACCCGATCGAGGCGCAGGCGCTCCTTGCCACGTACGGCCGGGAACACTCCGACGACCGGCCGGTGTGGCTGGGCTCGGTCAAGTCCAACATCGGTCACACGCAGGCCGCCGCGGGTGTCGCCGGTGTGATCAAGATGGTGCTGGCGATGCAGCACGGCGTGCTGCCGCAGACGCTCCATGTGGACGAGCCGACCGCGCACGTCGACTGGTCGGCGGGCGCCTTGCGGCTGCTGACCGAGCCCACGCCCTGGCCGGCGTCGGACCAGCCGCGCCGGGCCGGCATCTCCTCCTTCGGGATCAGCGGCACCAACGCGCACACGATCATCGAGGAAGCCCCCTCGGCCGAAGCGTTCGGACCGGACGACGAGGCCCCGGAATCGACGCAGCGAGGCGCGGAGAGCGCCGAGGGCGCCGCGCCGGAGGCCGCGTGCCCGGCCGAGGGCGGACCGGTGCCGTGGGTGATCTCCGGCAGGACCGAGGAGGCCCTGCGCGCGCAGGCCGACCGCCTGCTGTCCCGCACGAACGCCGAAGTCCCCCCGCTCGACGTGGCGTTCTCGCTCGCCACGACACGCACGGCGCTGGAGCACCGCGCGGTGGTCCAGGGCGAGACGTCGGCGGAACTCGCCGAGGGGCTGCGGGCCGTGGCTTCCGGCTCCCCGGCCCCGGGCGTCGTGCGCGGCCTCTCCGGCACCGGCGGACGCATCGGGTTCCTCTTCTCCGGCCAGGGATCGCAACGCCTGGGCATGGGGCGCGAGCTGTACGACTCCTACCCGGCGTTCGCCGCCGCGTACGACGAGGTCTGCGCACACCTCGACGCCGCGCTCGACGTCGACTCGGAAGAACTGCACCGCACGGGCGCCGCCCAGCCTGCACTTTTCGCAATCGAGGTGGCGCTGTTCCGGCTCCTGGAGCGGTGGGGGATCCGGGCGGACTATGTGGCCGGTCACTCGGTCGGCGAGATCGCCGCCGCACATGTGGCCGGGGTGCTGTCGCTCGACGACGCCGCGAAGCTGGTGTCCGCCCGCGCCCGCCTCATGCAGGCCCTGCCCGCCGGCGGCGCAATGACCGCCGTCCAGGCCACCGAGGACGAAGTCCTTCCGCATCTCACCGACCAGGTCGGCATAGCGGCGATCAACGGTCCGCGGTCCGTCGTGGTGTCCGGAGCCGAGGACGCGGTCACCGCAATCGCCGAGGTCTTCCGGCAGCAGGGCCGCAAGACCTCCCGGCTGAAGGTCAGCCACGCATTCCACTCGCCGCTGATGGACCCCGTGCTGGAGGAGTTCGCACAGGTCGTCCGGGCGCTGACCTTCGAGAAGCCGCGGATTCCGGTGGTCTCCAACCTCACCGGCCGCCTGGCCGAGCCCTACACCCCCGAGTACTGGGTCCGGCACGTCCGCGAAGCGGTCCGCTTCGCGGACGGCGTCCGGACTCTCCACGACCTGGGCGTGACCACGTTCGTCGAGATCGGCCCGGGCGGCGTGCTGAGCGCTCTCGCCCAAGGCTGCCTGGACGACGACGTGGTCACCGTGCCCGCCCTGCGCGCCGACCGCCCCGAGCGGGCCGCACTCGTCGCCGCCGTCTCCGAACTGCACGTGCACGGCGTCTCCCCGGACTGGCACGCCTTCTTCCCCGGCGCCCGCCGCGTCGACCTGCCCACCTACGCCTTCCAGTACGAGCGCCACTGGCTCGACGTTTCACCGGCCGCTCCCGGTGACGTCCGCGCCGCGGGCCTGGGCTCGGCCGACCACCCGCTGCTGGGCGCCGCCGTCTCCTTGGCCGGCGGTGACGAGCGGCTGCTGACCGGCCGGCTGTCCCTGCGCACACACCCGTGGCTGAGCGACCACGCCGTGCTCGAAACCGTGCTGCTGCCGGGCACCGCGTTCGTCGAACTGGCCATCCGGGCCGCCGACGAAGCCGGCTGCGAACTGCTGGAGGACCTCACCCTCGAAGCGCCCCTGGTGGTGCCCGAGCAGGGCGGCGTCGCGGTTCAGGTGTGGGTCGGCGCGGCCGACGGCACCGGCCGCAGGCCGCTGACCGTGCACTCGCGCCCCGAGGACGACGCCGACCTGCCGTGGATCCGACACGCGACCGGCTTCGTCACCGAAGGGGCCGAAGAGGCGGGCGCCGCGGCCGCCGGCCGGGCGCTCACGGCGTGGCCGCCGCCGGGCTCCGAACCGGTCGACCTCGACGGCTTCTACGACCGGCTGGCCGCCCTCGGCCTGGCCTACGGACCGGCGTTCCGCGGACTGCGGAGCGCCTGGCGCGCGGGCGAGGAAGTCTTCGCGGAGGTCGCCCTCCCCGACGGCACGGACACCGGTTCCTTCCTCCTGCACCCGGCGCTGCTGGACGCGGCGCTGCACGCGATCGGCGCAGGCGGTGCGGACGGCTCCCTCGTGGCCGAGGCGGACGGGCCGCTCCTGCCGTTCGCCTGGTCCGGGGTGTCCGTGCGGGCCATGGGCGCGTCCACCGTACGGGTCAGGCTGGCGCCGGCCGGTACGGACGCGGTGTCCCTGCTGGTGGCCGACGGCGCCGGCGAGCCGGTGGCGTCCGTCGAGTCGCTGACACTGCGCGCGGTGTCGGCCGAGCAGTTCCGCAAGCGCCCCGGTGACACGATGTTCACCGTCGAGCGGGCGCCGCTGACCCTGCCCTCCGGCGACGCGGACGGGACGACGGTCGCGTACGTCCCGGACATCGCCGCACTGGTCGAGGCCGACGGGCCGTCGCAGCCGGACGTGGTCGTGGTCCCGTGCCCCGACGGCCCGGAAGGGGCGACCGAGGCCGAGCGGGTCCGTGCGGTCACCACCGACGTGCTGCGGCTGGTTCAGCGCTGGTTCGCCGAGGACCGGACGTCGCGCCTCGTGCTGGTGGCGCGCTGTGACGACCTCGCGCACGCCGCGGCGGGCGGACTGGTGCGCTCGGCCCAGGCGGAGAACCCCGGCCGGATCGTGCTGCTCGAAACCGACCGCCCGGAGGAGGCGGCCGCGCTCGTGCCCGGCGTCGTACTGTCCGGCGAGCCCCATGTCGTCGTCCGCGAAGGGGAGGCCGGCGCACCGCGCCTGGCCCGCGCCGCCTCCCCGGAAACGGAGGACGCGGCCACCGGCCCCGCGGACGAAGTCGCCTCCGCCCTCGCCGAGGGCGCTGCCTCCGGCCTGGGCACCGTGCTGCTCACCGGCGCCTCCGGCGCGCTGGGCAAAACCCTCGCCCGTCACCTGGTCACCGGACACGGCGTGCGCCGGCTGCTGCTCGTCAGCCGCCGCGGCGCGGACGCCCCGGGAGCCGCGGACCTGACGGCCGAACTCGCGGCGCTCGGCGCCGAAGCGACGTGGGCCGCCTGCGACCTCGCCGACCGTGACGCCCTCGCCCGGCTGCTGGCCGCCACCCCGGTCGACTCCGTCGTGCACACCGCCGGCGTGCTCGACGACGGCGTGATCGCCGCGCTGACCCCGGAGCGCGTGGGCGCCGTCCTCGCGCCCAAGGCCGACGCCGTGCTCAACCTGCACGACCTCACCGGCGAGAGCACGACGTTCGTGCTGTTCTCCTCCGCCGCGGGTGTCTTCGGCAACCCCGGCCAGGGCAACTACGCCGCGGCCAACGCCTTCCTCGACGCCTTCGCCCGGCACCGCCGCACCCAGGGGCGGCCCACGGTCTCGCTGGCGTGGGGCCTGTGGGAGCAGGAGGGCGCCATGGCCGACGCCCTCGACGAGGCGGGCAGGTCGCGGATGGCGCGCTCCGGCGTCCTTCCGCTGTCCACCGAGGACGGCCTGCGGCTGTTCGACGCGGCGCTCGCCTCGGACGAGCCCGTGCTCGTACCGGTCCGCCTCGACACCGCCGCCCTGCGCAACCGGGCGGCAGAAACCGTACCGGCCCTGCTGCGCGGACTCGTCCGCGTCCCCACACGCGGCACGGCCCGGCGCGCCGCCACCGGATCCCTGGCCGAACGCCTCGCCGGTCTGGCCGGCGACGAGCGCGACGAGGCCCTCCTGGAACTGGTCAGGGCCGAGGTCGCCGCCGTGCTCGGGCACTCCTCGCCCCGGGCCGTACAGCCCGCGCACGCCTTCCAGGACCTGGGCTTCGACTCGCTGACGGCCGTGGAGCTGCGCAACCGGCTGTCCACCGTCACCGGCCTGCGCCTGCCCGCCACCCTCGTCTTCGACCACCCCACCCCCGCGACCCTCGCCCGGTACATCGGCACCGAACTCCTCGGCGAGGCCCCGGCCACCGCGGCTGCGAGCGCGGCGCGGCAGACCGCGGCCGCCGCCGACGAGCCGATCGCCATCGTCGGCATGAGCTGCCGCCTCCCGGGCGGGGTGCGTTCGCCGGAGGACCTGTGGAGGCTGGTGGCCTCAGGCCGGGACGGCATCTCCCGGTTCCCGGACAACCGCGGCTGGGACGTCGACGGGCTCTACGACCCCGACCCCGAGCGCCCCGGCAAGACCTACGCGCGCGACGGCGGCTTCCTGCACGAGGCGGCCGATTTCGACGCCGGCTTCTTCGGCATCAGCCCCCGCGAGGCCCTGGCGATGGACCCGCAGCAGCGGCTGCTGCTGGAGGCGTCCTGGGAGGCGTTCGAAGGCGCCGGGATCGACCCGGAGACGATCCGGGGCAGCCGTACCGGCGTCTTCACCGGCCTGATGTACCACGACTACGGCCAGGGCCCGCGCGAACTGCCCGAAGGCGTCGAGGGCCTGCTCACCACCGGAGTCTCCGGCAGCGTCGCCTCCGGGCGCGTGTCCTACACCTTCGGCCTGGAGGGCCCCGCCGTCACGGTCGACACGGCCTGCTCCTCGTCGCTCGTCGCCCTGCACCTGGCCGTCCAGGCCCTGCGCAACGGCGAGTGCACGATGGCGCTGGCCGGCGGCGTCACGGTCATGGCCGGCCCGACGGTCTTCGTGGAGTTCAGCCGGCAGCGCGGGCTGTCGCCCGACGGCCGCTGCAAGGCGTTCGCGGCCGGTGCCGACGGCACGGGCTGGGGCGAAGGCGT
>NZ_JBFAET010000357.1:0-5084 GCF_040642095.1 Streptomyces sp. NPDC020362 | reverse complement strand
GCGGCGACCAGCCCCTCGAAGGAGTAGGCCCGGTCCAGGGCGTGCAGTTCCACCAACAGGTGTACGAGGTGCGGCAGTTCGGCGCGGCCACGCACCACACGACACCCATGAGTCCGACACTGCCCCGCAGCGCGGCCGCCTCCCACTCTCCCGTGCCCAGCGCCGCATGTGGCTGATGGAACGACTCGGCGGTGCGGGCGACTCCTACCACGTACCGTTCGCCACCCGGGTACGCGGCCCGTTCGACCCCGCCGCGTTCTCCACCGCCCTCACCTCACTGGTGGCCCGCCACGGGATCCTGCGCACCCGCTACGCGGACCATGACGGCGAGCCCCACCAGGAAGTGCTCCCGGCACCGCAGACCGTCCCCGTACCTGTCGTCGACACCGCCGCGACGCACGCCCCGGCTCTGCTGCAGCGGGAGGCGACCCGGCCGTTCGACCTCACGGCCGGAGAGGCCGTACGTGCACTCGTCCTGCGCCACGGACCTCAGGACCACACGGTCCTGCTGACGTTCCACCACATCGCCGTCGACGGCGGGTCACTGGAAACCGTGGCCGCCGAACTCGCCGCCCTCTACACGGCGGCCACCGACGGAACCGGCCGGCACACACTCGCCGCACCGCCGCAGTATGCCGACCATGCGCGCCGCGAGCACGACGGGATCCCCGGCCTCCAGGCGGCACTGGACCGCTGGAGCGACCTGCTGGCCGACGCCGCCCCGCCCCGCCTGCCCCTCCCGACGACGGTCGTGCCGCACACCGCTGCCCGCCCGGCAGCCGTGCACACCGTGCCCCTCGCGCCCACGCTGCCCGACGCCCTGCGACAGCTCGGCGCCGAGCGGCGTGCCACGCTCTTCGCCGTGTCGCTCACCGCGGCCTTCGCCGCACTGCACCGCCTCACCGGCGACGACGACCTGGTCATCGGCGTGGCAGGCACCCACCGCAGCGGAACCGCCATGCGCTGCCTGGTCGGCCTGTGCGTCAACACCTTGCCCGTACGGGTCGACACCTCCGGCGACCCGTCCTTCGACGAGCTGCTGCAACGGGTACGCGACGCGCTCCTCGAGGCCCAGCGCCACCGGCACATCCCCTTCGACCTCGTCCTCGAACGCCTCGGCGCCGGAGCGCGCGGTGCCGACGGCACCGCACTGGTCCGCGTCACCTCCGACGTCATCGGCGAGCCCACGGTGCTCCGGCTGCCCGGTACGTCGGCCGAGTACGTCGACGTCACCACCGACGGCGCGAAGTTCACCCTGTCCTACGGCCTGGGGCTGGGCGATGCCGCACAGCCCGTGGCCCTCGTCCAGTACGACCCGAACGCCCTGGACGACGCCATGGCGGAGGCGACCGCACAGGACTACGCGGCCCTGCTCCAGGCGGCGGCGGCCGACCCGGAACTCGCGCTGACCAACCGGCCGGGTCCCCGCGTGAGGACCGATTCCGCTACGAAGCCCGATACGGGTACGAAGCCCGGAACCGCCACGCCGCGCATCTCCGGCCCGCGCGACGACGCGGGGGACATACCCGGCCCGCGCGATGACACGGGGGACATCTCCGGCCCGGGCGACGATGCGGGCGATGTTTCCGGTGCGCACCGTGATGCGGGCGACGTCCCTGGCGCGCAGCCCCGGTCGTCGGGCCGGACCGAGGCGGCTGCCCAGCCCTTGCCGGCCGGGTACAGCGGCGAGGCGGCCGGCGGCGCCCGCCACCCGGCGGCCCAAGCCCTGCGCGCCCACCCGCAGGTCGCCGACGCCACGGTGGTCCGGCCCGCCCAGGGGCCGCTCATCGCCTATGCCGTCCTGCACGACAGCATCGGCCCGTCCAGGCACGAACTACTGGGTTTGCTGCGCCGGTCGCTCGCGCCCGAGACCGTACCCGCCACGGTCACGCTGCTCGACGCACTGCCACGCACGACTGCAGGCACGCTCGACCGCACTCGGCTGCCCGGACGCCCCGTACCGAGCACCCCGTCGGGCCCCCGAGCCGAAGCCGTCACCGAGACCTTCACCGCGCTGCTCGGTCACGTCCCGTCACCCGACGACGACTTCTTCACCCTCGGCGGCCACTCCCTGATCGCCGTGCAGCTCGCCGAACGACTGCGCACCGAGCTGGGACTGCCGCTCACGGGCCTCGACGTGCTCCAGGCACGTACGCCCCGGGCGCTCACCGCGCTCCTGGACGACCGCGCGGCGCGGCAGACCGCCGCGAAGGCCTCGAGCGGCCCGGCCAGGTCCCGGAACATCCGCCCGGGCACGGTGCTGGTCACCGGAGCGACAGGCGGCGTAGGCGCGTTCATCCTGCGGGAACTGGCTGCCCAGGGCCGTACCGTGCTGGCCCTCGCCCGGCCCGAGTCCGCTCATCTGATCGCCACCGAGGGCGTCGACGTCGTCGAGGGCGACCTCTCCGACCTGCCCGGTCTGCGGGACGCCGTCGCGAGCGCGGACGCGATCGTCCACGCCGCCTGCACCTTCACTCGGCCCGAGGTGGACCTGGCGGCCATGGAGACGATGGCCGAAGCCTGGCGGCGCGGACCGTTCGTCTTCGTCAGCAGCGTCGACGCCTACGGACATCCCCGAGCGGACCGGGTCGCCGAGGAGTCACCGCACTACGAGCCCGTCAGCCCGTACGGGAGGGCCAAACTCGACTGCGAGGCCATGGTGCTGCGCGCTGCGGGAACCGAGGGGCGTGGGGGAGCGAGCGCCGTGCGATCACCGATCGTCTGGGGCGCGCACGACCGGCTGCGGGAACAGCTGCGCTGGGGAGCCATCGGCAGGCTCTACCAGGCCGCCAGCCACGGCGAACCGATCGAACTCCCACGTCCCGGCACGGGCGGACGTGCCTGGTACGGGGCCTCCTGGGTGCACGCGGCCGCCCTGGCCCGCGCGGTGGTCGAGTGCGTGGACCGCCCCGTGCACGGCGTCGCCAACGCCTGCAGCGGCCACGTGTCCTGGCGCGACCTCGCACACGACCTCATGGAACTGCTCGGCACCCACGGCGACTTCCGCGACACCGACGACGTCCCCCGGGACCTCGACCACCGCTGGCACTACGACAGCGCGCGCCTGGCCCGTCCCCTGCGGGCGCGGCCGGGGGAGGACCGACGGACGGTGCTGGCCGAGATGATCGACGGCATGACGCCCGACAACGGCTGACGCGCCGACGGCGCCCGGAGCACCCACGGGAGCGCCGGGCTCCCGTCGTACAGCGCGGATCGGTCCACTGGCATGCGGCAGGATCGTGCCTGGTCCTTCTCCGTCTCGGGCGCCGGGCATCAGGCGGTCGGCGAGCGATCACCGGCTGACTACCTGGCCGCTCTTGTACACGATGAAGTACTCGCTGGAAGCAAAGTCGAGCTTGAACACCATGCCGTACTTGCTGCGCAGGTCCGCCACGCTGGTGGAGGCCGGCTCACGCAGGCACCGCCGGACAGGTGGATCGCCGGGGGAGCACGGCCGTGGTTCCCCGATCAACTCACGCCTTCCGCTCTGGCGAACCTGGTCCCAGCCGAGCGTGACCGAACCCGCGTCGAACAGTTCGTTCGGCTCACCGGTCCCCGGGCCCTGCGGGTCGCCCGTCCGGCCCCGGTAGTAGTCGACGACCTTGGTCGCGTAGACGAAGTCGTGGCCGAAGGGGATCCGGGAGCCGGCCGGGTCGCCCGCGGCGAGGATGCCGTCGATCGTGTCGGGCACACGGTGGGGGTCGGCGCCGAAGTAGGCGGTGACGTACATCGTGCAGCGGATCTTGTACCGGTCGTCACCGTCCTGGAAGAACCACTCCTTCGCCCGCCCGCCCGTGCACGAGTCCTCCAGGGTGACCAGGCCGAGCTTGAGCGGAGTGTGGGCGTCCCAGTAGGCGATGGCCTTCCGCATCTCCTGCTCGACCTGCTTGCGGGTCCTCACCGCCTCGGCGCTGCCGGCGAGTTTGCGGACGGTCTTCGGGCTGGTGGCGCTGTCCGGCGAACAGGCGGATACCGCCAGCAGCGCCACGGAGCACACCATGCCCAGAACGGCTCTGGTACGCCGTCGATGCCCCACCGTTGTTCCCCTTCCGTGTTCATGACCACTGTGGGGCGCGGGAGCGAGGGATCGCATGAGTACGTGTACTCAGTTGCCGGCGAGGCCATTTCACCTGGATGGGAGTCCCGTCATGTTCACCGGGACGGAGGTGCCGTCATCTTCACCGGGACGGGGGTCCCGTCATGTCGAACTGCGTTGCTGCTGCTGCCCGTTGCCTCGAAGTGGGGAACACCACCGGCGCGGACGGGTGCTCGCCGAGGCGGTCACTGCGGCGTGGTCCGGGACGGCACGGGCATCGACCCGCCGGCGCGCGCGGCTTCACGAGGTGCGACCGCAGGGGCGGGGCGTCGGTCCGGCTCACGTGCTCTCGTCGCCGGTGGCGAGGATGGTGCGGCCGGCCGCGAAGAGCCGTGCGCAGCGTTGCGTCATGGCTTCGGGCGACTGGTCGGGGTGGCTGACCCACCAGCGGACCAGGGCGGTGCACAGACCGCGCCAGGCGTATTTGAGGGCGTCGGCGTCCAGCGGGTCGCTGGATCCGGCCGTGTGCAGGAGGCCGGCGGTGCCGGTCGCGGCGAGGTCGTCGATGGCGTCTCGGTAGTGCGCCGCGCGTCGGGCGGCGTCGCTGTCGGGCGGCAGCGTGGCGTCGTAGAGGACGAACCACGCCTCGCGCTGCCCGTCCAGGGCGGTGAACAGGGCGTCCAGCACGCGCAGGGCGGTCGGCGGCCGGCCGGAGCCGTGTTCGGCCATCGCGGCGCGGATGGCGCCCAGCAGCCGGTCGCCGACCGGGTCCAGGCAGGCCAGGTAGAGGTCTTGCTTGCTGCCGAAGTAATGGTGCAGCAGTGGCTTGGTGACGCCCACGCGGGCGGCGATGGCGGCCACGGTCGTGGCCTCGTAGCCGTGGCGGCCGAACTCCTCGGTGGCCGCGGCCAGGACCTGTTGTTCGCGCGCGGCCCTGGGCACGCCCTTGGTGCCGGCCCTTGAGGGGAGCGTTGTCATGGGACTAGATATTACCCTAGGGTAATTTTCCGTTGGGTAAATTACCTGGACCTCGCTGGGAGCACACTCA
>NZ_JBFAET010000356.1:0-5114 GCF_040642095.1 Streptomyces sp. NPDC020362 | reverse complement strand
AGCGCTCCCAGCCGGGTCACCTCCATGCTTGTCCTAGTCATGACCCTCCGTCAACGGCTCGTCCGGGGAAGCCGGTGAGCCGCTTCCCCGGACGCGCGCCGGAGGGCCGGCTCAGACGTCGAGCCTGCTGATCCGCACCGCTCCCCGGGCCTCGCCCGGGTGGGCACTGGTGAGGGTGAGGCGCACCCGCGAGCCGCGCACCGCGTCGAAGGTGATCACCGTCGGGCTGTCCGAGGTGGCGGCCCAGTTGGTCCGCGCGCCCGTCACCGGCACGTACCCGCGCCCGTCCCACACCGCCACCTCGGCCGCGGCGGGAAGGGCGTGCGTGCCGTCGACGGTGAACGAGACCGCCACCCGGTCCAGGGTGCGGATGCGCCCGAGGTCGACGGACACCCAGTCCTTCGGCCGGGCGCCGCCGAAGGCGGGCAGCAGGGCCGTGGCCGACTTGGCGAAGGCGTTCGACCAGCCGGTGGCCGGGTCGCCGTCCAGCATCGCGGCCGGCAGGGTGTCCTCGCGTCCGGAGTAACTGGCGTCCGCACAGGGGTGGCCGGGGGCAGCCGGGGGGTCGGGGGCGAAAGAGGGCGCTGCGGTGGTGGCGGCGGAGGAGGCCGGTGTGGTGCGCACGCCGACCGTGCCCGAGTGCAGGCCGTCGGCCCGTGCCGTGACCTTCAGGGTGCCCGCATCCCCGCCGGACCGGACGATCGCGAGTGCCTTGCCGTGGAACGCGGTCCTCGTACTGGCCTGGTAGCGCTCGGCGCTCTCCTCTCGGCCGTTGTCGACCCCGGCCAGCGAGCCGCCGGTCACGTCGAAGGCGATGAGGTGGTCGGCACCGGGTACCACCACGCCGTGCGCGTCCACGATCTCGGCGGTCACGAAGACCAGCGAACGCCCGTCGGCGGCAAGGGACTTCCGGTCGGCGCCGAGCCGCACCGCGTGCGGGTCGCCCGCGGTGCGCAGCACGTCGGTGGCGACCACCCTGCCGTCCCGCCGGGCCACCGCCTTCAGCTCACCGGGCCGGTACGGCACCTTCCAGGTCAGGTGCAGCTTGCCCGCGCTGCCGTTGGGGCTGGTGTAACTGCCCGGGTAGGGGCCGTCGGGGAAGGTCTTGTCGTCGCCGGTGGCCTCGGTGGTCTCCAGGTAGCTGCGGCCGTCGGTGGTCTTCTTGACGTCGAACTCCCGCACCCCCAGGGACCGTCCGTTCAGGAACAGCTCGACGGACGGCACGTTGGCGTAGGCCCAGACCTCGACCGTGTCGCCCTCCTCGTGGTTCCAGCTCATCGGCAGCAGATGGACCATCGGCTCGGTGGTCCACTGGCTCCTGAACAGGTGGTACATGTCCTTCGGGAAGCCGGCCGTGTCGACCGCGCCGAAGAAGGACGCCTTCACCGGGAAGACGTCGTACGGGGTCGGCTCGCCGATGTAGTCGATGCCCGACCACAGGAACTGCCCCGCGAACCACCTGCGGTCCCGGTCCTTCTTGTGCCCGTACTCGCCGCTCATCGTCCAGGAGGCGAGGTTGTTGTCGTACGAGGAGGTCTCGCGCCGGCCCGGTGTGTGGTTCTCGCCGGTGTTCAGGTGCTCCGGCTCCTGGTACGAGCCCCGGGTCGAGGTCTCCGAGGAGGACTCGGACTCGAACAGGAACAGGTGGGGGTATCTGGCGTGCAGGGCGTCGACCGACCTGGCCGTGTTGTAGTTCAGGCCGAGGCCGTCGAGCTTGGCGAGCATACGGTCGGCCGGGGAGCCGTCGGCGGGCACGCCGTGGTACTTGTTCGAGCCGATGACCACCGGGCGGGTGTCGTCCGCCGCCTTGATCGCGCCGATGATCCGGTCGGCCATGGCGAGCCCGGCGGCCGAGGTGGAGTCGGGGATCTCGTTGCCGATGGACCACAGGACGACGGCCGGCGAGTTGCGGGCGGCCAGCACCATCTCCGTGGCGTCCCTCTCGCACCACTCGTCGAAGAACCGGCCGTAGTCGTACCGGGTCTTACCGGTCTTCCAGCAGTCGAAGGCCTCCACCATCATCACGATGCCCAGTTCCTCGCAGACCTGGATCATCTGCGGCGAGGGCGGGTTGTGCGAGGTGCGGAAGGCGTTGACGCCCATCGACTTCATGATCGTCATCTGCCGGCGCACCGCGTCGATGCTGATCGCCGCACCGAGGGCGCCCTGGTCGTGGTGCAGGTCCACGCCCCTGATCTTGGTGGGGGTGCCGTTGAGCGAGAAGCCCTCGTCGGGGTCGAAGCGGTAGGTGCGGATGCCGAAGGGCGTGCGGAAGGTGTCGACGGTGCGGCCGGCGACGCGGAGTTCGGTGTGCAGGGTGTAGCGGTGCCGGGGGGTGGTGACGTCCCACAGGCGGGGTTCGGGGACGGTCAGTTCGTGGGTCTCGGCGGCCTGCCCGGAGACGGTGACCGTGGTGGCGGTGCGGGTGACCGTGCGGCCGTCGGGGCCGGCGATCCGGGTGAGGACCTGGACGTCGGCGCCGGTGCCGGACTCGTTGAGCACGGTGGTCGCCACCCGCACCACGGCCCGCTCGGCGTCGACCCGGGGCGTGGTGACGCAGGTGCCCCAGCGGGCCACGTGCACGGGGTCGGTGATCACCAGGCGGGCGTCGCGGTAGATGCCGCTGCCCGAGTACCAGCGGCTGCTCGGCAGCTGGTTCTGGACCTTGACCGCGAGGACGTTCGGCGTGCTGCCGTCGGTGTGCACCAGGCCGGTGAGGTCGAAGGCGAAGCCGGTGTAGCCGTAGGGGTGGCGGCCGGCCTCGGTGCCGTTGCAGTAGACGTAGGAGTCCATGTAGACGCCGTCGAACTCCACCGAGATCCGCCGGCCGGCGTACCCGGGCGGCAGGGTGAAGGCCAGCCGGTACCAGCCGAGGCCGCCCGGGAAGAAGCCGGTGCCGCTGGTGGTGCCGTGGTCCGTCGTGGGGGTCTGCTCGATGCTCCAGTCGTGCGGGACGGCGACCTCGCGCCAGGCCGAGTCGTCGTACCCCGGCTCGGCGGCCCGGGCGTAGGCGCCGGTCGGGTCGGTGATGCCGCCCGGGTCGGCCAGCGCGAAGCGCCAGCCGTCCCGCAGCGGGACGACCTGGCGTCCTGCCGCGGCGGCCGGCGGTTCGGCGGCCAGGGCCGCGGCACCGCCCGGGAGCACTCCGGCCGCATGCGCTGCCGTGGCTGCGACCAGAACCGATCTGCGCGTGACCGTCATGACGGCTCTCCCTCATCAGGGCCCAGAAGTACTCACAACTGATCGTGAACAAACAGATTCTGACGGCCCGCCACACACGATCGTCAAGGGTGCGGAAACGCCCGGCTGCCCCGCGTGTCGCTTCGGCCGGATTTCCGCCTTGACCGCGTTCGACCGGCTGACCCCGTCGCCGGGGGTTGCGGTTCACGGAGATGCGCGACGCACTACGCTGGAACGGAAGTGGTGCCACCTGTTCACTGTGAGTGTGCGCTTGGGAGCGGCGACGATGAGCCGGGTCTATCCGTTCGACGATGCGGCGACGGCCCGGGCTGTCATCGACGACGACGGAACGCTGGTGGAGTGGAACGAGGGCGCGCGGCGCCTGCTCGGCCACCCGGCCGACTCCGTCGTGGGCCGCCCGGCGGCCCGGCTGCTGGCCAGGGACGGCACGGTCGCCGTGCCCGCCGGTACGCGCTGGGAGGGGACGGTCGCACTACGCCACCGGGACGGCCGTACGGTCTCCGTGTGGCTGCTCGTCCACCGCCGGCTCGCGAGCGACGGCCGCGGCGGCAACTGGCTGGTGGTCACCCCGCTGACCGGCCGGGACCCGGCGGCCCCCGACGATCCGCTCGAACGGGCCGGCCTGATCCAGGCACCGTGCGCCGTGGCCGTGTACGACGACTCACTGCGGCTGCGCCGGATGAACGCCGCGATGGCCGAGGTGATCGGGCTGCCCGAGGATCGCCTGCGCGGCCTCAGGATCTCGGAGATCGGCGGCAAGCCGCAGAGCGAGGAGCTGGAGCAGAGCATGCTCCAGGTGCTCGGCACCGGCCGGCCGCTGGACGTCCAGACGTACATGCGCACCGGCGGCGGCGAGCGGGCGCACACCTGGCAGGCCCGGATGGCACCGGTCACCGACACCGAGGGCCGGGTGCGGGGCGTGTGCCTGGCCGCACACGACGTCACCGAGAACTACCAGGCCCGGCAGCGGATGCAGCTGGTGAACGAGGCGAATGTACGCATCGGCTCCACCCTCGACATCACGCGGACGGCACAGGAGCTGGCGGACGTGTGCGTACCCGCCCTCGCCGACTTCGTCACCATCGACCTGCTGGACCCGGAGGAGTACGGCGACGAACCCCCGGCCCGCGTCACCGCCCCGGTGAACCTGCGCCGGGTCGCCCACCAGTCCGTCCTCGGCGGCGTTCCGGAGGCGGTGGCCGAGCCCGGACAGGTCGAGGTGTACCCGGCCCTCTCGCCACAGGCCGACTCGATGGTCGCCGGCCGCACGATCCGGGCCACGATGGCCGAGGGCGACATGGCCAAGTGGCTGACCTGGAACACCGCGCGCGGCCGGCGGGTGCGGGACTTCGGCATCCACGCCTCGATGTCGGTGCCGATCATGGCGCGCGGGCTGACCCTCGGGGTCGCGGTCCTCACCCGCCACCGGCGCCGGGACCCGTTCACCGACGACGACATGCTGCTCGCCGAGGAGATCACCGCCCGCGCCGCGGTCTGCATCGACAACGCCCGGCTTTACTCCCGCGAGCGCGACACGGCCCTCGCCCTGCAGCGCAGCCTGCTGCCCCGCACCCTCCCGCGCACCGCCGCCCTGGACGCGTCCTCGCGCTATCTGCCGGCAGCCCGCGCCGGGGTGGGCGGCGACTGGTTCGACGTGATCCCGCTGTCCGGGATGCGGGTCGCGATGGTGGTCGGGGACGTCGTCGGCCACGGCGTCCAGGCCTCGGCCACCATGGGCCGGCTGCGCACGGCCGTGCGCACCCTCGCCGACATCGACCTGGCCCCGGACGAGCTGCTCACCCATCTCGACGACCTGGTGGTGCGGCTCTCGGAGGAGTCCGGCGGCGACGGCAGCCCCGGCGAGGTCGGCGCCACCTGTCTGTACGCCGTGTACGACCCGGTGTCACGGCGCT
>NZ_JBFAET010000355.1:0-5215 GCF_040642095.1 Streptomyces sp. NPDC020362 | reverse complement strand
CCGCCGTCGCAGACGGGGTCTGGTCCGTCGGCTCCTGCTCCGGCTCCGGCTCCGGTGGGTCCGGCGGGTTCGTCGGGTCCGGTGTCGGTGGATCCGGGGAGTGTGCCGCTGCCTCCGTCGCCCACCAGCTCCAGACCCTCCACCCCGATCCCGGCAGATCCCGCGCACGTACCGCTGCCGTTCTCTCCCACCAACCCCGACGGCGGCGGCTCGCCGGGACGGCCCACCCTCCCGCCGATCAACACCTCCGACTCGCAGTCGAACGCTGGCAGCGAGTCGCCATCCCAGTCGAGCGACGGTTTCTTCACGGCGCCGACGAGTCCCGCGGAAGGCTCGGACAGCTAGACGTCCACCCGGCCCGCGCACCCAGACCTCCATCCCTGAAGGGATGGACCGCACCAACCGACCAGCAAGGAGTACCGCCATGCCCAACTACAGCGTCAACTCGGACACCACGGCCTCCACTTCGCAGGCCCTGCTCAACGACTTCTCCCAGCTTCAGGACAAGCTCAACGAGGTCAAGGGCAAGATCTCCAACCTCCTCGCCGACGGCTACAGCACGCCGGCCGCCCAGCAGAAGTTCTCGCCGTTCTTCGACGAGTTCGCCAAGGGCTTCGATCAGGTCAACCAGGGGCTCCAGGGGATCGGCCAGTACGTGAAGACCGTCGGCGAAGCCTTCGACCAGACCGACAGCCAGCTCGGCTCCAACCTCTCCTGACCCACCGGCCCGGCTCGCCGCCACGGTGGGCGATGCCGCACCCACCTCGACACGATAAGGACGATGAGCAGTGCGATTGACCGTCAGCGTGCGTGACCCGCAGGTCGAGGGGGTGTCCACCACCGTCGCCGTGGAAACCGAACCGTCCGCGCAAACGGGCAGGTTCGCGGCCGAGCTGGCGCGGGCCGTCGGGTATGCCGGGGCGGCCGAGGAGGAGCCGCCCCTCTACATCGGCTCGACCCCCGTCGACCCGCACACCACCCTCCAGGGCGCCGGGGTGCGGGACGGCATGGACCTCGGGCTCGGCTCCCCTCTTCCGAGGGAGCCCGACCCCGAGGGCCGCACCGAGGTCCGGCTGGTGTCGGGCTCCGGCGCCGGAACCGTCTTCCGGCTCGTCCCCGGTGACTACGACATCGGCAGCGGCCTCCTGTGCCGGGTCCGCCTCGCCGACGGCGCCCCGCCGGTCGCGGCCCGGGTCCGGGTCCGCCTCGACGGCAGCGCCGAACTCCTCATGATGGAAGGGGCGTTGCTCGACGGCAAGCCCGCGCAAGGACCCGCTCCCTGGCGGGCGGGCAGCCAGCTCGCCGTCGGCGACATCCTGCTGGAGCTGACCTCACGCCCGACGGCCCGCGCCCCGCTGACCCCGGCTCAGGACGGTCTTGGCCTGGAGTTCAACCGGCCACCCAGGTTCCTGCCGCCCGCCGCGGGCGCCAAGTTCAGGCTGCCCACCCCGCCGGTCAAGCCCGACAAGCGGCCCATCCCACTGCTGCCGATCCTGCTGCTGCCCGCGGGTAGCGCCGCGATCGCCATCTTCGTCACCCACCGTTGGTCCTTCGTCTTCCTCGCCCTACTATCCCCGATAGCCGCCCTGGTCACCCAGTTCGGCGGCCGCAAGCAGGCGATGCTCAAGTACCTGGAGAAGAAGGAGGAGTACGACCGGACCCTGGCCCGCGTCCGCGCGGACGTCGACGCGGCCGTGCTGGACGAACAGCACAACCTGCGGCTGTCGCTGCCCGATCCGGCCACGCTGCTCCAGATGGCGGTTCAGCCCTCGGAGCGGCTGTGGGAACGCCGGTGGCAGGACCCCGACTTCCTCTCCGTGCGCGTGGGCACCACCGACCTGCCCTCGTCGGTGTCCGTCGACGACCCGGAGCAGGACGAGCACCGGCGCAGCACCGTGCCGTGGCTGAACCAGGTGCCGGTCGCCTTGGTGCTGCGTCGAGCCGGTGTCGCGGGCGTCGCCGGATCGGGCGCGACCCGGCTCGCCGGCTGGCTGGCCGCCCAGGCCGCCGCCCTGCACAGCCCCACCGACCTGCGGATCGTCGTACTCGCCGGACCTGACGGCGAACACGACTGGTCCTGGACCCGCTGGCTGCCCCACAGCCAGGCCCAGGGCGAGGACGCCTACGCCCTGATCGGCAGTACCGCCGAGTCCCTGGCCCGGCGACTCGGCGAACTCGGCCAGCTCGTCGCCGCCCGCATGGCCGCCGGACCCGACGTCACACGCGGCGGGGCGAACGGCTACCCCGACATCCTGGTCGTCCTCGAACAGGCCCGCCGGGCCCGCTCGTTGCCCGGTGTGATCGCGCTGCTGCGCGACGGCCCGTCCGTGGGCGTCCACACCATCTGCATCGACCGTGAGGAGCGGCTGCTGCCCGAGGAGTGCAGCGCTGTCGTCGTCATCGAACCGGGTGCCACCACGTCCCGGGTGCGCACCGGCTCCGGCGCCGCGCTGGAGAACGTGCGCAGCGACTCGCCGGAGCCCGACTGGTACGAGCACTTCGCCCGTGCCCTCGCTCCGCTGCGCGGCGTCGGCGACAGCGACGAGAGCGCGCTGCCCGGCTCCGTACGCCTGCTGGACCTGCTACACATCGAACCGCCCACCGCCGAGGCCGTGGTGGCCGGCTGGTCGCTCGGCGGCCGCAGCACGCGGGCCCTGCTCGGTGTCGGATACGACGGTGAGTTCGCCGTCGACCTGGTCCGCGACGGACCGCACGCCCTGATCGCCGGCACCACCGGCGCCGGCAAGTCCGAGCTGCTGCAGACCCTCGTCGCCACCCTCGCCGTGGTCAACCGGCCCGACGAGATGACGTTCGTGCTCGTCGACTACAAGGGCGGCAGCGCCTTCGCCGAGTGCGCCGACCTGCCGCACACCGTCGGCCTGGTCACCGATCTCGATAGCCGGCTCGTGGAGCGGGCACTGGTCTCCCTCGGCGCCGAACTGCGCCGCCGCGAGACACTACTGGCGCAGGCGGGTGCCAAGGACATCGAGGACTACCTCGACAAGCGCGCCCGCGGCGGCAATGTCCTGCCCCCACTGCCCCGACTGCTGCTGGGCATCGACGAGTTCGCCTCCCTGGTGCGCGAACTGCCCGAGTTCATCTCCGGGTTGGTGAACATCGCACAGCGCGGCCGCTCGCTCGGCATCCACCTGGTGCTGGCGACCCAGCGTCCCGGAGGCGCGGTCACCCCGGACATTCGCGCCAACACCAATCTGCGCATCGCGCTGCGCACCACCGACACCAGCGAGAGCCGCGACATCATCGACGCCCCCGACTCAGGGGACATCTCCCCGGCCAACCCCGGCCGCGCCTATGCCCGGCTCGGACCGTCGGCCCTGCTGCCGTTCCAGTCGGGCCGGGTGGGCGGCCGTCGCCCCGGCGGTCAGACCGCCGAGGCGACCGAGGCGTCCGTCCGCGCGGAACCGGTGACCTGGCAGAACCTCGGCGGGCCGCTGCCGGCCGCCCGCTCCCGGGGCGGCTCGGGCCTGGCGCAGACCGAGGCCGTCACCGACCTCGCGGTCCTCGCGGGAGCCGTCGCCCAGGCGGCCCGGCTCGCCGAGGTACCGCTCCAGCCCAGCCCCTGGCTGCCGCCGCTGCCCGACCGGCTCCCGTGGACACCGCCGCCCGCGCCGAAGCCCTTCGCCGAGCGGGAAGCGGCCCTGCCTGCCGTCGAGTACGGCATGGTTGACCTGCCCGCCCAGCAGACCCGCGTCCCTCTGGTCCTCGACCTGGACCGGGCCGGCCATCTGCACATCGTCGGCTCCCCCCGCAGCGGCCGCTCCCAGACCCTGCGTACCCTGGCCGCCGCCCTCGGCCAGGCCCACGGCGCCGACGACGTCCATCTGTACGGCATCGACTGCGGCAACGGCGCCCTCAACGTCCTGACTGCGCTACCGCACTGCGGCGCCGTCGTCGACCGCAACCAGATCGAGCGCCTCGGGCGGCTGCTGGACCGGCTGGGCGCCGAGCTCACCGCCCGCCAGAGCACCCTGGGCGCGCGCGGCACGGCCGACCTGACCGAACTGCGCCGGGCCCAGCCCGCCGAGGAACGGCTTGCCCACATCGTGCTGATGGTCGACCGGTTCGAGGTCTTCGAGCGCGAGTTCACCGCGTACGACAACGGCAGCTACATGGAACGCATGATCCGGCTGCTGCGCGACGGAGCGGGCGTCGGGATCCATGTCGTCCTCGCCGGCGACCGGGTGCTCGGCAGCAGCCGGTTCTCCGGCACCACCGAGGACAAGATCGTCCTCAGGCTCAACGACCGCCAGGACTACTCCAGCGTCGGCATCCCCTCCAAGTCCGCGCCCACCGACCCCACACCGGGACGCGGCATCCGCACCCAGGACCTCAGCGAGGCACAGATCGCGGTGCTCGGCGAGGATCTCGCCGGCACCGCGCAGGCCGAGGTCCTGGTCGCCCTGGGCCAGGAGCTGACCGAACGCGAGTCCACGCTCCCCGCCGCCCGCCGTCCGATCCGCCTGGACGTCCTCCCTGACCGGATCGCCTACACCGACGCGCTCGCCCTGCACACCCACGGCGGTCCGATGCGGCCCCTGGTGGCCGTGGGCGGCGACACCCTCACCTCGCTAGGCCCCGACCTCGCGGACGTACCGACCTTCGTCATCGCCGGGCCGCCGCGCACCGGTCGCAGCACCGCCCTGCTCACCGCGGCGGAGTCGCTGCTGGCCGCCGGCACCGGACTCATCGTGCTGGCGCCCAGACGCTCACCGCTGCGGCGGCTGCGGGGACGGCCCGGCGTGACCGTCGTCATCACCGACGCCGAGGTGTCGGCCCAGGAGTTCCGGCAGGCGCTGAGCAACGTGCCCGAGGAACACGGAGTGATCCTCGTGGACGACGCCGAACTGTTCATGGGGGCCGAGATCGACCCTGACCTCGCTCTGCTCGCCCGCGGCGGCGCCGGAACCGGTTGGGGCGTTCTGGTGGCCGGCAACGCCGAGTCGCTGTCGCTCAGCCTGGCCGGCTGGATGGGACAGGTGAAACGCAACCGCACCGGCATGCTGCTCTCCCCGCAGGGACTGAGCGACGGCGAGGTCATCGGCGTGAAGCTGAGCCGGGGCGTCGTCGGACAGGCCCCGCAGCCGGGCCGGGGCCTGCTGCACCTGGGCGACGGAACACTGCGGACCGTTCAGGTGCCGTTCCTCGAAGCCGCCGAAGCGGACCTCTGAGACCGGGAGGCGCACCCCGCGACCCC
>NZ_JBFAET010000354.1:0-5220 GCF_040642095.1 Streptomyces sp. NPDC020362 | reverse complement strand
CCGCAGACCCCGAACGGCAAGCTGGACCGCAAGGCCCTGCCCGCCCCCGACCTCTCCGCGGCCCCCGGCGGACGCCAGGCCACCACCGAACGCGAAGAGACCCTGTGCAAGCTGTTCAGGGAGCTGCTCAACCTCTCCGCCGTCGGCGTGGACGACAGCTTCTTCGACCTCGGCGGCGACAGCATCATGTCCATCCAGCTCGTCAGCCGCGCCCGCGCCGCCGGACTCGTCATCACACCGGGCCAGGTCTTCGAGCACAGAACCGCCGCCGGACTCGCGCTCGTCGCCGAAACGGCCGAGGACGCGCCCGTGCCGGCGCTCCCGGCGGGCAGCGGCACCGGCAGGGTGCCCGCCACCCCGATCGTGCACTGGCTGCGCGAACGCGGCGGGCCCGTCGGCCGGTTCCACCAGTCCGTCCTGCTGCACACTCCGGCCGGCCTCACCGGCGAGCGGCTCACCGCCGCCCTGCAGGTCCTCCTCGACCACCACGACGCCCTGCGCGCCCGGCTGGTCCGCGACGACGACTGGGCGCTCGACGTTCCGGAGCCCGGCACGGTCTCCGCGGCCGCCCTGATCCGCCGGGTGGAGTGGGCCGACGCCGCCGCCGAGGCGGTGCGCACCGCCGTTGCCGCCGAGGCGGACGCCGCCGCCGGACGGCTCGACCCGGACGCCGGGGTGATGCTCCGGGCGGTCTGGTTCGACGGCGGGCCGGGACGCACCGGCAGACTGCTGCTCGTCGCCCACCATCTGGTCGTCGACGGGGTGTCCTGGCGCATCCTGGTGCCCGACCTCGCTGCCGCCTGCGAGGCGCTCGACAAGGGCGCCGAGCCCGCCCCGGCCCCCGTGCCGACGCCGCTGCGGGTGTGGTCCGAGGCACTGACCGCGGCCGCACCACGACGGGCAGCCGAACTGCCGCTGTGGCAGCGGCAGCTGACCGGCGACGATCCCGTCCTGGGCCGCCGGAGACTGGACTTCGGGCGCGACACGTTCGCCACCGAACGCACCCTGGAGCGCACGCTCTCCCCGGGCCACACCGCGGCGCTGCTCACCGACGTGCCTGCCGCGTACCACGCGGGCGTCAACGACGTCCTGCTCACCGCCTTCGCCGTGGCCGTCGCCGACTGGCGGACCCGGCGCGGAAAGGGCCCCGGCGCGAGCGTCCTGGTGGACCTGGAGGGACACGGCCGGGAGGACGTCGTGGGCGGCGCCGACCTGTCCCGCACCGTCGGCTGGTTCACCAGCCTGCACCCGGTCCGTCTGGACCCCGGGGCCGGGCACCGCACCGGCTCCGGCTTCTGGGCCGCGGGTCCCGCGGTCGGCGAGGCGCTCAAGCGGATCAAGGAGCAGGTGCGCGCGGCGCCCGACGGCGGCATCGGGTACGGCATGCTCCGGCACCTGGCGTCCGGCACCCCGCTGCCGCACACAGCCCCACCCCAGCTGGGCTTCAACTACCTCGGCCGCTTCCCGGCACCGTCCCGGAGCGAGGAGCCCTGGACCGCTGCGCCGGAGGCCGACGCACTCGGCGGCGGGGCCGACCCCGCCATGCCGCTCACCCACGAAATCGAACTCAACGCGCTCACCGAGGACCGTCCCGAAGGCCCCTGCCTGGTGGCGACCTGGTCCTGGGCAGGCGACCTGTTCACCACAGCGGAGGTCGCCGACCTCGCCGACACCTGGGCGCGTGCCCTGGCCGTACTGGCCGACCACGCCCGAGCCCCCGAGGCCGGCGGGCACACCCCCTCCGATCTGACCCTCGTCTCACTGTCCCAGGCCGAGATCGACCTGCTGGAAGCCGACTGGAGAACCTCTCAATGACGAAGCAGGGACTCGCCGACGTACTGCCGCTCTCGCCGCTGCAGGAAGGACTGCTCTTCCACGCGCTGTACGACGAGCGCGCAGCGGACGTCTACACCGTGCAGCTGAGCCTCGACCTGGAAGGGTCGCTGGACGTCGCCGCACTGCGCGCGGCCGCGGAGGCACTGCTGCGCCGCCACCCCAACCTGCGGGCCGCGTTCCGCCACGAGGGACTCAGCCGCGCCGTGCAGATCGTGCCGCACGAGGTCGCGCTCCCCTGGACGGAGACCGACCTGTCGGCCGAGACCGACCCGGACCGGCAGCGCGCCGAGCTGGACCGGCTGCTCGCCGCGGACCGGGCCACGCGGTTCGACCTGACCCGTCCGCCCCTGATGCGCTGCAGTCTGTTCCGGCTCGCGGAGCACCGGTACTGCCTCCTCCTCACCAAGCACCACATCCTGATGGACGGCTGGTCCATGCCGGTCCTGGTGCGTGAGCTGTTCCAGCTGTACGCGACCCACGGAGACGGCACCTCCCTGCCCGCGGTCACCCCCTACCGCCAGTACCTGGCCTGGCTGAACGGGCAGGACAAGGCCGCCGCCGAGACCGCCTGGAGCGCGGCACTGGCCGGGCTGGACGGGCCGAGCCTGCTCGCCCCCGCCGACGCACCGCCGCCGGCCGTGCCGCCCGGTCACCTCACGGTGGAACTGACCGAGGAACTCACCGCCCGGCTGCGCACCCAGGCCCGTCGGCACGGGCTCACGCTCAACACCGTCCTGCAGGGTGCCTGGGCACTGCTGCTCGCCAAACTCACGGGCCGCGACGACATCGTCTTCGGCGCGACGGTCTCAGGACGGCCACCGGAGATACCGGGCATCGAGACCATGGTCGGGCTCTTCATCAACACCCTGCCGGTCCGCATCGAGCTGCCCGCAGCCGAGCCGCTCGCCGACGCCCTGGTCCGACTCCAGGCCCGCCAGGCCGACCTGATGGCGCATCAGCACCTGGGGCTGACCGAGGTGCAGCGCGTCGCCGGACACGGCACGCTCTTCGACACCATCGCGGTCTTCGAGAACTACCCCCTGGAAGCGTCCGGGCTCCAGCCGCCGGTAGACGGCCTGGCCCTCACCGGCCTGCACGCCACCGACGCCACCCACTACGCCCTGGGCGTCGTCGCCGGTGTGGTCGAGGGGCGGCTGACCATGCGCCTGGACCACCGTCCCGACCTCTTCGACACCGCGGCGGTGCACCGTGTCGGCGACCGGCTGGTGCGGATCTTCGAGACGTTCGCCGACGACCCGACCCGGCCCGCCGGACGTGTCGACGTACTCGCTCCCGAGGAGATCCACCGGGTCGTCGAGGAGTGGAACGCCCCCGGCGGCCCGGCCGCACGGACCGGCGACGACCCGGCCACCGGGACCGCCCCCGACACCCTGACCGCCCGCTTCGCCGCCCAGGCCGCCCGCACCCCCGACGCGATCGCCGTGTCCCTCGGCGACGACCGCCTCACCTACGCCGAGCTGGACGCCCGCGCCAACCGGCTGGCCCGGCTGCTCACCCGGAACGGAGTGCGGCCCGAGCGGTTCGTGGCCCTCGCCCTGCCCCGCTCCCTCGACCTGGTGGTCGCCGTACTCGCGGTGCTCAAGTCCGGCGCGGCCTACCTGCCGCTGGACCCGGACTACCCCGCGGACCGCCTCGCCCACATGCTGGCGGACGCCCGCCCCGCGCTGCTGGTGACCCGGTCCGACGCGGGACTGCCCGCCGGTCTCGGCGAGGACACCGCCCAGGTGCTGCTCGACGAACCGGACACGACGGCCGCGCTCGCCGCCGAGCCGGACACCGCCCCCGCCGTGGACGTGCACCCGCACCACCCCGCCTACATGATCTACACCTCGGGCTCCACCGGCCGGCCCAAGGGCGTCGTCGTCCCGCACCACAACGTCGTCCGCCTCTTCGGCGCGACCGACCACTGGTTCCACTTCGGCCCCGACGACGTGTGGACGCTCTTCCACTCGTACGCCTTCGACTTCTCCGTGTGGGAGCTGTGGGGCCCGCTGCTGCACGGCGGCCGGCTCGTGGTCGTTCCGCACGGCGTCAGCCGGTCCCCGGAGGAGTTCCTGCGGCTGCTCGCCGACGAGCGCGTGACCGTCCTCAACCAGACCCCCTCGGCCTTCTACCAGCTGATGCAGGCCGACCGGGAGAACCCCGCGACCGGCGACCGGCTGTGCCTGCGGTACGTCGTCTTCGGCGGCGAGGCGCTCGACCTGTGGCGGCTCGGCGACTGGTACGCCCGGCACGCCGACGACAGCCCCGTCCTGGTCAACATGTACGGCATCACCGAGACCACGGTGCACGTCAGCCACCTCGCGCTCGATGCACCCGGCGCCGCCTCCGGCCCCGGCAGCATGATCGGCCGCGCCATCCCGGACCTGCGCATCTACGTCCTCGACGGCGGCCTGCGTCCGGCCGCGCCGGGCGTCGCCGGAGAGATGTACGTCGCGGGCGAGGGACTGGCCCGCGGCTACTGGGGCCGGCCCGGCCTGACCGCGAGCCGCTTCGTCGCCGACCCGTTCGGCGCCCCCGGCACCCGGATGTACCGCACCGGAGACGTGGCGCGCTGGACCGAGGACGGCGCCCTGGAGTTCGTCGGCCGGGCCGACGACCAGGTCAAGATCCGCGGCTTCCGGATCGAGCTCGGTGAGATCGAGTCCGTTCTCGCCGCGCACCCGGTGGTGGCTCAGGTCGCCGTCGTCGTACGGGAGGACCGGCCCGGCGACCGCCGTCTGGCCGCCTACCTGGTCCCGTCGGCCGGGCAGCGGATCGACTCCGCCCAGGTCCGCGCCCACGCCGCGCGGAGCCTTCCCGAGTACATGGTCCCGGCCGCCTTCGTCACGCTCGACGCGCTGCCGCTGACCCCCAACGGCAAGCTGGACCGCAGGGCGCTGCCCGCCCCCGACCTCGCCGGCGAGACCACGGGCCGGGCACCCCGTACCCCGCAGGAGGAGATCCTCGCCGGTCTCTTCGCCGAGGTGCTCGGCGTGGACCGTATCTCCGCCGACGACCACTTCTTCGACCTCGGCGGACACTCGCTGCTCGCCACGCGTCTCGTCAGCCGGATCCGTGCCGCCCTCGGCGTCGAACTGGCCATCCGCACCCTGTTCGAGGCCCCCACGGTGGCGCAGCTGGCCGAGCGGCTCGGCGAGGCCGAGGCGGCCCGTCCGGCCCTGCTGCCGACCGTCCGTCCCGACCGGGTTCCGCTGTCCTTCGCCCAGCGCCGGCTGTGGTTCCTGGACCGCCTCGAAGGCTCCGGTGCCACGTACAACATCCCGCTCGCGCTGCGTCTGCGGGGTGTGGTGGACCGGGAGGCGTTGCGGTGGGCGTTGGGTGATGTGGTGGCGCGTCACGAGAGTCTGCGGACGGTGTTCC
>NZ_JBFAET010000353.1:0-5220 GCF_040642095.1 Streptomyces sp. NPDC020362 | reverse complement strand
CTGCCCGACCACCCGGTGGTGGCCGGCGGTCTGGCCGCGACCCTGGGCCTGGTCCAGGCGCTCGGTGACACCGGAGTCGTCGCACCCCTGTGGATCGCCACGTGCGGTGCGGCCGCGGCCACGCCGGGCGAAGCGCCGGCCAGTCCGGTGCAGGCGCAGGTGTGGGGCCTCGGCCGGGTCGTCGGACTGGAACACCCGGACCGCTGGGGCGGGTTGATCGACCTGCCCGCCGTACTGGACGACCGGGCCGGTGCCCGGCTGGTGGCGGTGCTCGCCGGGGACGGTGAGGAGCAGGTCGCCATCAGGACGTCCGGAGTGCTGGGCCGCAGGATGGGCCGGGGTCCCCAGGCACGCGGCGAGGGGCGCTGGACGCCGCGTGGCAGCGTGCTGATCACCGGCGGGACCGGCGCGATCGCCGGGCATGTGGCGCGGTGGCTCGCGGAGGGGGCCGCTGTGCGGCTGGTGCTCACCAGCCGTTCCGGCCCCGCGGCCCACGGCATCGCGTCACTCGCCGCCGAACTGGCCGCGCAGGGCACCCGGGTGGACGTGGTGGCCTGCGATGTGAGCGACCGGTCGGACCTGGCCGGGCTGGTGGACTGGACGGGGCGCAGCGGTCCCGCGCTGTCCGCGGTGATGCACACCGCGGCGGTCCTGGACGACGGCGTGGTCGACCGCCTCTCGGCGCCGCGACTGGAGACGGTGCTGGCGGCCAAGGCGGCGAGCGCGGCCCACCTGGACGAGCTGACCGCGGATCTGGACCTGGACGCGTTCGTCCTGTTCTCCTCCGCCGCCTCGACGCTGGGCTCCGCCGGCCAGGGCAACTACGCGGCCGCGAACGCCTTCCTCGACGCCGTGGCCGAGAAGCGGCGGGCCCGCGGCATGGCCGGTCTGTCGGTGGCCTGGGGTCTGTGGGGCGGAGGCGGCCTCGCGGAGTCCAAGGACGCGATCCAGGCACGCATGAAGCGGGTCCCGATGCCGGCGATGGATCCGCAGCTGGCGGTCCGGGCGCTGGGCGAGGCGCTGGAGGGCCCCGACGCCGTCGTGACGGTGATGGACGTGGACTGGGCCCAGTTGGCGGCGGCGCCCGGCTCGATGGACCTGCAGGAGAGGCCGCTGGTGCGGGACCTGCCGGAGGTCCGCCAACTGGCCGCCGCCCGTACCGGATCCGCCGACGTCGCGCGGGGCGAAGAGGACCTGGCCCGACGCCTTGCCGGCATGAGCCGGGCCGAGCAGGACCGGGTGCTGACGGATGTCGTACGGGCCGAGGCGGCACTGGTGCTGGGGTATGCCTCGGCGGACGCGCTCCAGGCCAGGCAGGCGTTCAAGGAACTCGGCTTCGACTCCCTCACCGCGGTCGAGCTGCGGAACCGTCTGAACGCGGCGACCGGCCTGCGGCTCCCCGCGACATTGATCTTCGACTATCCGACTCCCGTGGAGGTCGCCACCTGGCTGCGGGCCGAACTCGTCCAGGAAGAAGCGGTTTCGGTGCCGATTCTCGACGAGCTCGACCGGCTCGAATCCAGCCTGGCGCAATCGGCAACCGACCACGACATGAGCGAAAGCATCACGAGGCGACTGCAGAGCATTCTGTCGAGGTGGATCGAAAAGCAGGGCGGATCGGAGCCCGAAGGCGAAAAGGTCGAACTCCGATCGGCAACACCCGACCAGGTGTTTGAGTTTCTCGACAAGGAACTTGGTCTGTCCAACTAATTGCTTCGGGCTTATTGGCGGCATGGTTTAGTAAGGAGTCCCTGTGGACAACCAAGAGAAGCTTTTCGAATACCTCAAGAAAGCTGCAGCCGAACTCCAGGAGACGCGTCAGCGCCTGCGCAAGCTCGAGGCCGGCGACCAGGAGCCGTTGGCGATCGTGGGGATGGCGTGCCGGTTCCCGGGCGGTGCGGACAGCCCGGAGGAATTCTGGGAGTTGCTGGCGGCGGGTGGCGACGCGGTCGGCGCGTTCCCGGCCGACCGAGGGTGGGACCTGGAGAACATCTACGACCCGGACCCGGAGAAGTCCGGCAAGTCGATCACGCAGTCCGGCGGGTTCATGCGGGACGCGAGCGGATTCGACGCGGGGTTCTTCGGGATCAGCCCGCGCGAGGCGCTGGCGATGGACCCCCAGCAGCGGCTGATGCTGGAGGTGTCGTGGGAGGCGCTGGAGCGAGCGGGCATCGATGCGGGGGCGTTGCGCGGCAGTAGGACCGGGGTGTTCGTCGGCGGGTTCACGTCGAACTACGCCATCAGCCTGGCGATGTCGGAGGAGGGCACGGCCGGGTTCGAGGGTCACATGATGACCGGCAACCTCCCCAGCGTGATATCGGGCCGGGTGTCGTACGCCATGGGCCTGGAGGGCCCGGCGGTGACGGTGGACACGGCGTGTTCGTCGTCCTTGGTGGCCCTTCATCTGGCGTGCCAGGCGATCCGGTCGGGCGAGTGCTCGATGGCGCTGGCCGGTGGCGTGACGGTCCTGGTCAACCCGGGCAACTTCATGGAGTTCTCCCGGCAGCAGGGCCTGGCGTCGGACGGCCGCTGCCGCGCGTTCTCCGCGGACGCGAGCGGGACCGGCTGGGCCGAGGGTGCGGGCATGATCGTCGTGGAGCGGCTGTCCGAGGCGCGCCGGCAGGGCCATCGCGTGCTCGCCGTGATCCGTGGCTCCGCGGCGAACCAGGACGGTGCGTCCAACGGTCTCACGGCGCCCAACGGCCCCTCCCAGCAGCGCGTCATCCGCGCCGCGCTGGAGAACTCCCAGCTGTCGGCCGCCGATGTCGACGTGGTGGAGGCGCACGGTACCGGTACGACGCTGGGTGACCCGATCGAGGCCCAGGCCCTGCTCGCCACCTACGGCCAGGAGCGGCCGGAGGGCCGGCCGCTGTGGCTGGGCTCGGTGAAGTCCAACATCGGACACACCCAGGCGGCATCCGGCGTCGCCGGCGTGATCAAGATGGTGCTGGCGATGCAGCACCAGCAGCTCCCGCAGACGCTGCACGTGGGCGAGCCCACGCCGCACGTGGACTGGTCGGCGGGCGAGGTGGAACTGCTGTCGGAGCCGATGCCGTGGCCGGCCGGTGAACGCGCGCGCCGCGCGGGCGTGTCGTCGTTCGGCGGCAGTGGCACCAACGTCCACGTCATCCTGGAGGAGGCTCCCGACGAGGACGCTGAGGCCGGAGAGGAAGAGCAGGGGAGCGCGGCACCGGAGGACGGTGCCGAGCAGGCCGTCGGCGTGAGCGTGGCTGCGGTGGTGTCGGGTGCCGGTGCGTGGCTGGTGTCGGCGCGTTCGGCGGAGGGGCTGACGGCTCAGGCGGGCCGGCTGCGTGAATGGGTCGTGGCGCGGCCGGAGTTGGAGCCGCCCGAGGTGGCCTGGTCGCTGGCGACCACGCGGGGGGCCTTCGAGTATCGGGCCGTCGTGGTGGGTGGTGACCGTGGCGAGTTGGTGGCCGGTTTGGAGAGCCTGGCCGACGGAGTGCCCAGCGGCGCTGTTGTGTCGGGCGTCGTCAGGGACGATGCGCGCACGGTGTTCGTCTTCCCGGGGCAGGGTTCGCAGTGGCTGGGTATGGGTCGTGAACTGGCGCGGGTCAGTGAGGTGTTCGGGGCTCGGCTGGCCGAGTGTGAGAAGGCGTTGGCGCCGCATGTGGAGTGGTCGCTGAGCGATGTCCTGGCCGGTGTGGAGGGCGCTCCGGCGCTGGAGGCTGCGGATGTGGTGCAGCCGGTGTTGTGGGCGGTGATGGTGTCACTGGCCGCGGTGTGGGAGGCCGCGGGCGTGATCCCGGACGCGGTCGTCGGCCACTCGCAGGGTGAGATCGCGGCGGCGACGGTGGCCGGGATGCTGTCCTTGGAGGACGGTGCGCGTGTGGTGGCGTTGCGTTCGCGGTCCTTGAGGGTGCTGGCGGGTGCGGGCGGGATGATGTCCGTGAGTCAGTCGGCGGCGGTGGTGGAGGAGCGTCTGCCGCGTTGGGGTGAGCGTGTGTCGCTGGCGGCGGTGAATGGTCCGGCGTCGGTGGTGGTGTCGGGTGAGCCGGGGGCGCTTGAGGAGTTGCGGGCGGAGCTGGAGGCGGAGGGTGTCCGGGCGCGGATGGTCGCTGTGGACTACGCCTCGCATTCGGCTCAGGTGGACCGGCTGGAGGAGGAGATCGTCTCTGTTCTGGCCGGTGTGGCTCCGCGTCAGGGCCGGGTGCCGATGGTGTCGGCCATGACGGGCGAGGTGCTGACCGGCGAGGAGCTGGATGCCGCGTATTGGTACGGGAGTCTGCGGGCGTCGGTCCGCTTCGACCGTGCGGTGCGGATCCTGGCCGAGCAGGGTCATCAGGTCTTCGTGGAGGTCTCCCCGCACCCCGTGCTGCTGGGTGCGATGAACGACACCCTCGCGGAGGTCGCCCAGGACGCCGGTCCGGGTGCGCTGCCCGCCGCAGTGTGCGGGACCCTGCGGCGTGACGACGGCGGCACGCAGCGCCTGGTCACCTCGCTCGCCGAGGCCTTCGTGCACGGTGCGGCAGTCGAGTGGACCGCGGTGCTGCCCGCCGCGGACCGCGTCGAACTGCCGACCTACGCCTTCCAGCACGAGCGGTACTGGCCGGAGGGGCTGCTGTCCCTGTCCGCCCTGGGGGCGGCCGGCGGCGACGCGGTGTCACTGGGGCTGGGTGCGGTGGGGCACCCATTGCTGGGCGCGGTGGTGGAGCTGGCCGGTGGCGCCGGGGTGGTGTGCACGGGTCGGCTGTCGGTGCGTTCGCATCCGTGGCTGGCGGAGCACGCGGTCGGCGGCGTGGTGCTGCTGCCGAGCACCGGGTTCGTGGAGCTGGCGGTGCGGGCCGGTGACCAGGTGGGTTGCGGTCTGCTGGAGGAGCTGACGCTGCAGGCGCCGCTCGTGGTGCCCGCCGACGGCGGCGGAGTCCAGATCCAGGTGGTGGTGGCAGCGGCGGATGCCGAGGGACGCCGTGGGATAGAGGTCTTCTCCCGACCCGACGAAGCGGAATCGCAGCAGGCGTGGGTGCAGCACGCCAGTGGTGTGGTGGCCCCCGCCACGACTGCCGAGGCGTCCGACGAAGACCTGCAGGTGTGGCCGCCGCAGGACGCCGCGCCGATGGACACCTCGGATCTGTATGCGGTGCTTCTGGCGGACGTGTACGGCCCGGCGTTCCAGGGACTCCGGGCCGCCTGGCGTCGTGGGGAGGACATCTTCGCGGAGGTGGCGCTGCCGGAGTCGGTGGCGCGGGAGGCGGGCGCGTT
>NZ_JBFAET010000352.1:0-5259 GCF_040642095.1 Streptomyces sp. NPDC020362 | reverse complement strand
GAAGGCGGTCAGAGCGATGACGCCGAGCGCCGGGCGACCGAGAAATTCATCAACGACCTGCTGGCTCGGGGCGAGGCGGTTTTCGAGGGCGAGGATCACCGCCCACCGCTTCCGCCAACCTGCCGATGTCCGACCCACGCCACGCCGACGTACAGACGTGCTCACCGGCGTCGCCCTGGCGGCCAACCAGACGGCCTACTTCGGCGCCGTCCAGGACGCCGGGCTCGCCCTCGGCACCATGGTCACCCTCGGCGCGAGCCCGATCCTGGTCAGCGCCGGAGCACACGTACTTCTGGGTGAGCGGCTCACCAGGCGCGGCACCGCCGCGATCGGGACCGCGCTGCTCGGCCTGCAGCTCCTGGTCTCGCGCCCGATCTCCGGTCCCCGCCCTGTTATGGGCATCGCGCTGGCCCTGCTCTCCGCCATCGGCTACAGCGCCGTCACCCTGCACGCCCGCCGCAATGGGAAATCAACCGCAGACGCCGTCACTTGGAGTGCAGGGGCACTGTGTCTGGTGCCCTTGGCGCTTTCCCAGGGAGCCTGGCCCCGCGCTGAACACGTCGCCGAGTCCAGCGGCTGGCTCATCTTCCTCGGTGTCGTGCCGACCCTGGCCGACCCTGCTCGCCTACCGCTGGTACTTCTCCGGGCTGACCACGGTCCGCAGCACCACCGCCGCCATACTCGTACTCCTCGAACCCGCCACGGCCGCCCTCCTAGCCGTCCTGCTCGGCGAGCAGATCAGCACGCCCCTGGTACTCGGATCGGTCCTGCTGCTGACAGCCATCGCCGTCCTGGCCCGCCACAAATCCTGAACTCGTGGCCCTCGCCCACGCTCGGCCGGCGAGGGCCACCCATCCGAACTGATTCACAGTCCTTGGTAATTGCTCGGCTGCGAGGCTCTCCGTCCGTGGAAGCAGGCTGTCGCACAGGGCTCGTGCCCAGGCCGGTGCGGTGGGCCGGTGAGCCCCCTCTTTGCGTGCAGGTCGTGGGCGGGTTGACGGGAGCGGGGTGTGGTGTTGGTTGGGCTGGGATCGCCGTGAAGGTCAGGGGAGGCCCGGACCCGTCAAGTAGTTCCACACAGGTGGGTACACGCCGCCCGGAATCCGCTCGGCAACCTGGACCAGCGGCACCCAAGCCCCCTCAGCCACCTCCCGCGGAGACGCTGCATGCGGAGCCCCCGACAACCAGCGGCACGCTACATACACCACCGGCCGGCCCGTCACTGGATGCAACCGCTCGCCGATCACCGTCAACGGCTCCACCACGACGCCCGACTCCTCCAGCGCCTCCCGCGCAGCCGCCTGCTCCACCGACTCGCCCGGCTCCACTTTGCCCGCCGGGAACTGCCACACCAGCGCACCCTCAGGAACCCGGCGGCGGACCAGCAAGACCCGCCCCCGGCACGCCACCACTGCACCAGCGATCAGCGCATCCACACGGAACCTCAACGAGAACCCCCTATCACCAGGTTCTCGACGACCGGGGCTGCCTGCACGCCCGCGACCCTCGCCGTCCACCGGACCAGCCACATCCCCGAACCGAGCCGCCACATCAGCGGCCAGGCTCACGAACGCCAAGGTGCCGGCACGGTCGCACCGCCACCGGCGTCCACGAGAAGGCTGCCCTGAAACGGAGACAGGTAGGTACGGGTACTCATGCGCGCTCTGCCCACTTGGGCACAGAGTGCCAGAGCGCGCCTGCGGTGGGCGCGCTGAGAGGGAAAGAGAACGTGACAGGATCGCGCAAGACCGTATGGGGCACGGTTGTCGGCACGGTAGTTTTCGCTGTCTCCGGCTGCTCGTCCCAGGACCGTGCCACGAGTCCGGAAGAAGTCCGCAAGCTCGCCGGGAGCGCTCAAGCGGCACACGGACGGCAGCGCACTCAGGACCGCCTTCGAGACGTAGTGCAGACGTACGCCAAAGACACCCCGCTCGGACCGGGCATGGTCGTCATTCGCGACACCTGCTTCGGTGGAGCAGCGAAGCAATGGCTCGAGTCGAACGGCGACGACGCCTACAAGATCCGCTGTTCGATGCGGGTCACCGCCTACTACGGGGTCGATCCGAAGCGAGTTGGCTCCGTCCTCGACGGCGTACTCGCTGCCGGCGACCGACCCGGGTCTCTCATCGCATTCGGTCATGACTACTACCGCAACCACCTCGTGGACTACTACCGGGGACACGGTCCTAATCCGTCTGGTCCGCATGCCCCGGAGCCGACCCAGCTGTTCGACTCCTCGCAGACGCTCGCCTGGGATCCGTTGCACGACCGCAACCCCCGCCTTCTCGTCGATGAGCCTGAGCAATGTCCGAAGAACGATCCTCCGGTGACACGCTGCCTGCGTGAGTCCGGGTCGGGATCGGTTGCGGATATCCGCAAGCGGCACGGCATGGTGTTCAAGCTGGAGCTCGGTTCCACCGAATACTACGAAGTCGCCAAGGACGGCCAGGTCGTCATGGACTAAGCCCGCACCGTCGGCTCCACCATCCGTCGGCTCCACCATCCGTCTGTGCCGCCTCGGTCCCGGCGGCTCATCAACTACATCCAGCATCGGTACTGAGCCCCTGCGGAAGGCCGGCCTGGACTCCTTGAGCGCTCGCGCCGTGTGTCCGACAGAAGACACGCGGTGCGCCAACGGCGGTGGCCGGGGCCCTGTCCCTGTGTATGCGGTCTCTGTTCGAGGTGGATGTGGCTGCCGGGAGTTGGACGGGAGGGATGGTCGGTCGTTCCCGGCAGCGGCGGTGCATGGGGCCCGGGGTTCTCCCGGGTTCGTTCTGGTGTTGTGGTGGTGGTGAGGGGTGGTCGGCGACTTTGTGGCGTCGTGTTGGGGTTCATGCGCCGGCGTTGCTGGTGCCGGTGTTCGTGCCGCCGCCGGTGGGGGTTCCGGCGGGGTTTGCGGGTCCGGTGTTGGTGCCGGTGTTGGTGGCCGGTGTGCCGTTGTTGTTGACGATGGGGATGTTGTTGTTGATGACGATGATGTTGGTGGGCTGGCCGCTCTTGTTGCTGCCTGATCGGTGGCGGTCGTGTCCGTGGTTGCTGTTGTGGCCGTGCCAGTGGCTGTCTTTTGCGGGTGCCATGGTGACGGTGTTTGTGTGTGCGGGGGCGGCGAATGCGCTGGTGGGGAGCAGGGCGCCGCCTGCGGCCAGAGCCGTGGATGCGGTCAGGAGGGCAAGGCGGCGGGTGTGGGTGCGGGCCATGGGAATTCTCCTCGGGTGGGAATGAGAGTGGTATGGGTGTCCGGTGGCCGTGCTGATTGGCGGCGGTGTGGGAATGGAGTGTATTTCCCGTACGAGGTGCCGGGGGTCAATGATTTCTGGTTGGGGTTCTGTGGGTGGGTCACTTGTTTCGTGTGACCTCGTGTATTCATTAAGCCAGGGGTGGTCGTGCCGTGTCATGCTGCGGAAGTTCGGGGCTTGACAACTGCCGGTGGCCCCTTTAGGGGGGGTGTGAACCGCCGACAGGGCGCTTCGCAGGGCCGGCATCGGATGGGGGAGGCTGCCGCGCCGGACGCGCTGCCCAGGCCTCGCAGCGGCCTGGTCGTCCGGGTCCTGCCAGGCTCGCGCCCGGCGGCGGGCGCCCTCGATGTGGACAGCCCCGGTATCTCCTGTCCGCGGCATGTGCCGGCGGGCGTACTGCTGCTGCCCCTGCGGCTGCACACGCCGCCCTGCGACCAAAGTCCCGCTGGCGGGAAGGGGGGCGGAGGAGTTGCGTGGCGGGCGGGGTCATGTGAACACGTTGTGCAGCGTCCGGCTGCGGGGCGTGTTTGTCGCAGGACTGCCGACCGTGACGATGGCAGGCGCGGGCCGAGGGCGGCGTGCTGCCGGTCAGGTGAGGGGCGGTGTGGCTGTGGAGTGGAGCGGACGGCGTGTCCGTTGGCCCCGGCGGATCGTCTCCGGTCAGGAGCGGGCATGACCAGTCAGGCATACATCTGCGCAGGTGAACGGGGGTGGGCCCGTCCCGGAGGGAGTGTCCCGCACCGTCCTTGGGGATGCGGTCGGCGGTGTGGCCGGACGGATCTTCCGCCCGGCCGCACCGCAGTCCCTTAGTTGTTGTTGACGATGGGGATGTTGTTGTTGATGGGTCCGGTGCCGCCGCCGTTGTTGTTGACGATGGGGATGTTGTTGTTGATGGGTCCGGTGCCGCCGCCGTTGTTGTTGACGATGGGGATGTTGTTGTTGACCGGTCCGGTGCCGCCGCCGTTGTTATTGACAATGGGGATGTTGTTGTTCACGGGCCCCGCGCCGCCACCGTTGTTGTTGTTGTGGTGGTGGCCGTGGTGGCCTCCCGCGGGCGCCATCGTGACGACGCCGGTGTGCGCCGGGGCGGCGAACGCGCTCGTGGGAACCAGCGCACCTCCAGCAGCCAGCGCGGCCGATGCGGTAAGTATCGCGGCACGAGTCATTCGGATACGAAGCATGAGAATTCTCCTTCAGTGAGAAATAGGCAGGTAATTTGTCAGCCGAACCGCCTTGCCTGTTGGCAGGCGTTTCGGCTACGGGACGTGTGTCCCGAAAGGTGCATCGTCCGGAGGTTTCCCGGCGCTGCGGGCGGTCGCTTTTCCGTACGACCTCATGCCTCAATTGGGGCACAGGACTCCGGGCTGGGTCATGCGGCGTAATGTCGGGGCTTGACATATCGGCCCCGGAGCCCTATCAGCTTCTAACAGAATGAGGTGGATCGGTCCCGGTTGCCGTGTCCGGGAAGGGAGTTGAGCGTTCGACCGTGGTGAGAACGTCACCGTGGATCGTCTCGGATGAGCTGTGGGACCGTCTTGAGCCGCTGTTGCCGCACCGTGAACGGCGCTTCCGGTATCCGGGCCGCAAGCCATTGCGAGACCGGGAAGTGCTGTTCGGAATCCTGTAGGTGCTGCACACCGGCATCCAGTGGACGTACCTGCCGCAGGAGCTGGGCTTGGGGTCGGGCATGACGTGCTGGCGTAGGCTGCGGGACTGGAACGACGCGGGTGTCTGGCAGCGGCTGCACGAGGTCCTGCGCGCCGAGCTGAACGCGGCAGCGAAGCTGGACCGGTCCCGCAGCGTGGTCGACTCCTACCATGTCAGGTCGCTAAAAGGGGGGAGCCAGACGGCCCCCTCGCCGGTCGACCGGGGCCGCGCCCGCTCGAAGCACCAGTGATCACCGATGGTCGCGGCACTCCTTCGCGGTGCTCCTGACCCGTGGCAACCGCAACGACGTCACCCAACGACTCCCCCTGCTCGACGCGATCCCACCGGTCCGCGGCCGGGTCGGCCCATCCCCGCC
>NZ_JBFAET010000351.1:0-5265 GCF_040642095.1 Streptomyces sp. NPDC020362 | reverse complement strand
CGGCGTCGTACCGGGCCAGCGCCGCTTCGACCGTGGGCGCGTCGGCGACCGCCGCGGCCAGGGTGGCGGCGTCCTCCAGGGCCTGGCAGGCGCCCTGGCCGAGATGCGGCGTCATGGCATGCGCCGCGTCACCGAGGAGCGCGATCCGCCCTGCGACGAAGGACGGCAGGGGCGTCGCCAGCTCGTGGATGTCATGGTGCAGCACCGCCTCGGGCGCGGTCGCCGCCAGCAGCGCGGGGATCGGGTCGTGCCAGCCCCCGAACCGGCGGCGCAGCACACCGAGGGGATCGGCATGACGTACCCCGGGCGGCGAGTTGAGCACCGCGTGCCACTCGGCGCGCCCGTCGGCGAAAGCGATGTGGCCGAACTCGGCACCCGGCCCCCAGGTCAGTTCGAAGTCGCTGCGCAGCCCCACCGGCTGCGCCGTGATGGCGCGCAGGACCGTAGACCCGCTGTAGACGGGTCCGGGATGGTCCGGGAACACCTGGCCGCGCAGCCGGCTGCCCACTCCGTCGGCCGCGACGACCAGGTCCGCCGCCAGATCCTCCGTGCCCACCGGGACCGTGACCCGGCCGGCCGCCGAGCGGTCGACCGCCGTCACGGTGACGCCTACGCGCAGGCACTGCGCCGGCAGCGCAGCGCGCAGCACACGGTGCAGCTCCGCCCGTGGGATGCCCACGATCGGGGTGCCCAGTTCGCGCGCGAGCGCGGCCCCGTCCATCCGGGCCAGCCTGGCGCCCGTGGGGGTGCGCGTACCCCCGGTGTACTGCGGCCGGGCCGCCGCGCGGACGGCCCCGCCGACGCCGAGCGCGTCCAGCGCGCGCAGCCCGTTGGCGTGCAGGGAGATGCCCGCGCCCGCGTCGGCCAGGGCGGCGGCCCGCTCGACGACCGTCACCTCCCAGCCGATCCGGCGCAGCCCGAGCGCGGCGGCCAGCCCGCCGATGCCGCCCCCGACCACCACTGCTGTACCACCCATGCCGGTCCCCTCCGCCCGTGCGCGCTCTTCCGGCGCGTCTTCTACAGATGTAGAAGCAGGCTAACGCGGACTCTCTACAGACGTAGAAGCGGGGGTGTAGAAAGAGGGGGTGTCCACCGATCGACGTACCCTCCTCGCCGACGCGGCCATCGGCGTGCTCGCCGACAGCGGGATGCGGGGCCTGACGCACCGCGCCGTCGACCAGGCGGCGAACCTGCCGCCCGGAACCACCTCCGCCTACTACCGCACCCGGCAGGCGCTGCTCACCGCGCTGGTCCGGCGTCTGGTGGCACTCGACCAGGCGGAGCTGCAGGAGATCGGCGGCAGGACGCCGGCCCCGCGCAGCGCGGGCGACCTGGTGGCCGGCCTCATGGCCTTCACCGAGCTGAGGCTCGCCGAGGCCGCACGACGGCGTTCCCTGGCGCGCTATGCCTGCGTCATCGAGAGCGTGCACCACCCCGAACTGCGCGAGATCCTGGTGCCCCGTGAGAACGTCGCCCGGCAGGCCGTCCAGGACTTCCTCGCCGCGCAGGGCGTCAGGGACGCCGAGGAGCGTACGGTCACGCTGCTGACCTGCGTGGACGGGCTGGTCTTCGACCGGCTGGTGAACGGGGGAGGCGTGACCGAGCAGGAGATCCGCGGCCTCGTGACCGCGGCCCTGCACTGAACCGTACGACGACGGCGGCGCCGCCTCCCTGGGACGGGGAGACGGCGCCGCGCTTCTTCACGCGTCCGGGAACGT
Source organism: Streptomyces sp. NPDC020362 (assembly GCF_040642095.1). NCBI lineage: Bacteria > Bacillati > Actinomycetota > Actinomycetes > Kitasatosporales > Streptomycetaceae > Streptomyces > Streptomyces sp. NPDC020362. The sequence continues at coordinate 3,547 of NZ_JBFAET010000351.1, read as the reverse complement.
CAGACCAGCCACCCGATGAAGTGGATGATCCCGGCGAGGACGTCGTGAGAAGGTTCATGATCGTGCTGCTCCTCGGTGTGTGGCTATGAGTGGGACCTGTGCGCCGACCACGGTCTGCAGCCCGTCGTTTGCACACCGAAAGTATCGACCCGGCTGACGCGTCCCACCGCTCTGATGAGCGACGATCACCTGTTCCAGGGAACAACTGATCCCCTGTTCGGATCGTGCGGCGGCGGCAGGCAACTCCACTGGCCCGACCGGGAGTTGCCTATGCCGGCATCGTGCGCATCGCGCGCAGCACCGCCCACACCACCGAGATGAACGGGACGGCCACCACGGCTCCGATCACCCCCGCCACGATGCTCCCCCCGATGACGGACACGGCGACCACGAGCGGATGCAGCCGGACCGCCCAGCTCATCACCAGCGGGTGCAGCACATGCCCTTCGAGCTGGCCGATGACCACGATCAGCACCAGCACGGCGGCGGCCGTGAGCGGGCCGCGCCCGGCCAGGGCGACCACCGTGGCCACCCCGAGCGCGACCGGCGAGCCCACCAGGGGGACGAACGTGGCGAAGAACTCCAGCAGGGTCAGCGGCAGTGCGAGCGGTACTTGCAGCACGAGCAGGGCGATGCCGACGAGGACGGCGTTGGTCGCCGCCACGATGATGATGCCGCGCGTGTAGCCGGCGAAGGTGTGCCAGGCCGCACGCCCGGCCCGGTCCCATCGCGCACGGGCGCCGCTCGGCAGCAACTGGTCGCGCGCCCAGGCCCACATGCGCTCCCCGGAATGGATGAAGAAGACGGAGGCGAAGAGCGCGAGCGCGCCGGCCGTGATCACCTCGACGACCCGGCCCAGCCCCGACACGGCACTGCTGAGCAGACTGGCCTGGTGTCCGGCGATGTAGTCCGTCACCTGGCGCTGCAGATCGGAGAGCTTGCCCGAACTGAGCCGGAACGGCGGCCCCTGCAGCCACAGCTCGATCCGGTGGACCCCGCCGCGGAACTCGCCCGCCAGCTTGTTCGACTCGTTCGCCACCGCGTTGCCCACGAGCGCGAACAGCCCCAGCAGGAGGAGCATGCTGCCGACGAGGGCCACGGCCACGCTCAGAGGTCTGGTGAAGACCCGGTTCAGGAGATCGGCGAGCGGACGCAGCACCGAGGTGACGACGAGGGCGAGGAACAGGGCGACGGCGATGAGCTGGAACCGGCCCAGGACGCCGAAGACGCCGTAGACGACGATGCCGACGAGGATGAGGCGCCAGGCGTAGGCGGCGGCGACCCGCAGCCACGGCACCGTGCGGGCGGCCACCGGTCCGTCCGGCTCGCCGCGGGCGGCCGCCGGGAGCCGGACGCGGTACGAGGGCCTGCTGCCCAGCACGGGCCCGCCCGCCCGGCGCCCCCGGCCCTTCCGTCCGCCCGCACCGCCCACCCGGCCTCCCGCCTCCATTCCGCTGCCGCGCTCTGACTGCCCGTCACATCTAGAGAACGGTAAGGGCAAGCCACGGGCGGGGCGGCACAACGCGCCCGAGCCCGTACCCGGCGCGCGGGGCGCGGGGCGTCGCTCCCCTCGCGGCCGAGGCGGCGGCTCAGGGACGGGGCGGCACCTGCGCATCGCCCACGAACGTCACGGTCTGTGCGAAAGGAGCCCGGTCGATCCGGGCGAAGGGCGCGGAGGGATCCCTGAAGCCGACCGAGACGCCCGCGAACAGCATCAGCTCCGGGGGCGGCGAGACGACCTCGGCGACCGTCCGGTGGTACACCGACCAGGCCATCTGCGGGCAGCTGTGCAGATCGTCCGCGCGCAGCAGAAGCATCACCGTCTGCAGATACATCCCGAGGTCGGCCCACTGGGCCGCGCCCATGGCGCGGTCGATGTAGCAGAGCAGCAGGCAGGGAGCGCCGAAGCACCGCCAGTTCTCCGTGACGGCCTCCCGGCGGGCCCTGCGGTCCTCGCGGCGGATCCCGAGCGCGCCGAAGCGCTGGCCGGCCGCCGCGGCTCGCCGCTCCTGATAGGGGGACTTCAGCGCCGGCGGGTACATCAGGTACTCCGGTTCGTCCCCGGCACCACCGGACTCGGCCCGCTCGGCGGTGCGTTTCTTCAGCTCGGCCAAGGGAGCACCGGTCAGCACGTAGATCCGCCACGGCTGGAGATTGCCGCCCGAAGGGGCCCGGGCGGCGGCGGCCAGGACCCGTTCGAGTGTCACCCGCGGGACGGGCTCGTCCGTGAACGCGCGGACCGCGCGCCTGCTCGTGACGGCGTCGTAGACATCCATGCTGTGCTGACGTGCGGCGACAGGGGAACGTGACAGCAGCCGCCTGCGAAGCGCCGACCTGCTCGCGCTGTCCGGAAGACGGGTGCCCCTCCTCCGCCCGCCGCAGGAACAGCCCTGGGCCCGTCTCCGCCACCGACGGCCTTCCGCGCTCGGCCCCGCCCGGGTCTCCGCCCGGATCCCTGCCCGGAACAGGCTCCCGCATCCCCGCTCCGTCCGCTCCCGCACCGCTCGGATCACGGCCCCGGCGCCGCGGGGAGCGGACGGTCACCTGCCGTGCACCATCCGCGGGCGGCGGCCGGGTGGGGCGGAGGGCGCCCGTGTGGGTCTCGTCGTCAGGATCCCTGCCGCCTGCCGCCTGCCGCCTGCCGCCTGCCGCCTCTAGTCGTTGCCGATGGCGCGCTCCACGGGCAGCAGCTCCCGGATGTCCGCCGGGAGCGCCCCGGCCATCCGTTCGGTCAGCTCGGGCGCGAGAGCGGCGTCGAGCACCTCCAGTACGGCGGCGGCATCGCGCAGCGCGGTGTCCTCGTCCGTGCCGGCCCGGTCGGCGATCCGTCCGGCGAAGACGGTCAGCCCGAACCGCTCGCCCGAGGTGCCCGCGTCGGGCCCGACGGACCCGTCCACGGCCTCCCGCACGACCGTCGCCAGGTCCGGCGGCAGCTGCGCGGCGACATGGAGGGCGAGCCCGGGCGGCAGCCGCTCGGACAGCGTGCTCAGCACGGCGTGCGTCGCCCGCTCCGCAGACCCCCGGTCCCGCAGCCGGGCGAGCGCCTGCACCTTTCCGATCATCTCGTCGTGCTTCATGAGGTCGGCTCCTTCCTCACGGGGCAACGCCCGAGTACTTGTATTCTCCGACCTCCGCGCCCGGCGCGCCGGTCGCGGAGGGAGCCCCGGCGCGGCGGGAATGCGATCCGGATGGAGGAAGTGGCCCGACCGACGAGGGCGAAACGCCGCAGGCGTTCTTCCCAGCGCCCCGGACACGGACGAACATGCCGTGTCATGGACATTTTGCTCGTCGCCAGCGCGTTCAACAGCCTCTCCCAGCGCGTCTACGCCGAACTGTCGGACGAGGGACACCGGGTGGACGTCGTGCTCGCCACCCACGGCGCCGACCCCGTCCGCGCCGCCGTCCGCGAGCTGCGCCCGGACCTGATCGTCGCGCCGATGCTGAAGACGGCCCTGCCGGAGGACGTCTGGCGGGAGCACACCTGCCTGATCGTGCATCCGGGACCGCCCGGCGACCGCGGCCCCTCCTCGCTCGACTGGGCCATCGC
>NZ_JBFAET010000350.1:0-5317 GCF_040642095.1 Streptomyces sp. NPDC020362 | reverse complement strand
GCCGGTCACCTCAAGCCCGGCGCGGTCGTGGTCAGCTTCCAGAACGGCCTGCACAACTCGGCAACCCTCCGCGCCACCCTCCCGGAGGCCCGGGTGCTGGCCGGTATGGTGCCCTACAACGTGGTCCAGTCCGACCCGGGAACCGTGCACCAGGGGATGCCGGGCACCCTGATGGTGGAAGACGCCCCGGAAGCGGCCGAGTTGGTTCGCGCCTGCACGGAAGCGGGTCTGGCCATCGATGCGCGCGGCGATATCGCCGAGGTGCAGCACGCGAAGCTGCTGATGAATCTCAACAACGCCGTCAACGCTCTCTCCGGCCTGCCGCTGCTCGCGCAGCTGGCGCAGCGCCCGTACCGGCTGTGTCTTGCGATGTGCCACCAGGAGGCCCTTGCCGCCTACCGTGCCGCGGGCATCCGCCCCGCGCGGCTCGGCCCTGCGCCGGCCTGGCTCACCCCGTATGTACTGCGCCTGCCGGATGCCCTGTTCCGCAGGGTGGCGGCCTCGACACTGCGCATCGATGCCCACGCCCGCTCCTCGATGTGGGAGGACCTGCAGCGCGGCAGACCCACGGAGATCGACACGTTGCAGGGGGAGATTGGCGTGCTGGCCGAACGGCACGGCCTGAAGACGCCGGCGAACAACCGCATGGTGGCTCTGGTCAAGGAGGCGGAGGCCGGGGCGGGGAAGAACTGGACGGGGCCCGAGCTGCTGGCCCAGCTCCGGACCGTGGCGCGGCCCTGACGGGATCTGTGCCTGGGCGGCGCGGTTGAAGTGGCCGCACGGCCTCCGGCACCAGCTCACCGGCACTGTGAAGAAGTACCGGGACTGTGAAGAAGTACCGGCACTGTGAAAGAGCACCGACACCATCACATGAGCCCCAGCAGTGGAAGCGGAGTGGGACCGTGCTGGGCGGGGTCATGGCCTGGAGCGCGTCGGTGACCGCGACCTGCTGACCTGAGGGTCCCTCTGACAGGGGCGTGCCCTAGGCTGCCTTGATGAGCGGGATGATCGACTACGGAAGGTTCGGGGAACGCCTCAGGAGCGTGATGCCACGATGGGGCGACCGTGACCGGATGTCTCAGGACGAGTTCGCCGCCCACCTCGCCGACACGGCCCCACGGTGGGAACTCCTGCGCCGCTTCCAGGAGGAGTGGGGCTACGTGGTCCCCGCGGACGCCGTACCGTGGCAACGCTGGTCCGAGAGCGAGCACCGGCAGTACCTGCGCCGCCTCAGGGGCGAGGCGACCGACGAGGGGGACGACGACCCGTTCGAGAGCGTGGACCTGAGCCTGCCGGTCCCGGCCGCGCTGGACGAGTGGTGGGAGCTGCCGTTCAACTCCTTCACCCACAGCCCGCGCCTGTACTGGACGAACCCCGAGTACCCACCGACGCTGCGGCCCGACCCGAGCGGGTACGGCGTCGCGGGCGGGCTGCCCGACGACTCCGCCCTGGTACCCGCCGGGGCCGACCGCCGGATGTGCGTGTTCACGGCCGAGTACGAGTACTGCAACGAGTGGGGGTATCCGGCCGCCGAGGCAGGACTGCCGGATCCACGGGTGCTGGTCACCGTCTCCGAAGGAGAGTGGGTGCTCCAGGCCGGGTCCGTCTCGGAGTTCTTCCTGCAACTCGCCGTGCAGCGACTGCCCTCGTACTACGGCTGGACGGTCGATGGCGACGACGACACCGAACGGATCGTGGCGTGGGTCAGGGACGAACTGCCCCCACTGGGTTTCCAGCCGTGGCGCGAGCTCGGTCAGCACACCACCGTGTACGGCGCGCCCGACGCACTGGTGTTCCACGACACCGGATACGGTGACGCCGAGCTGACCGTGTACGGGCGCACCGCCGAGGCGCTGAAGACGCTGGGCGCCCGCATCGGCCTCGACTGGTCCGACCGGATCCTGACGCCCCGTGCGGTGGAGGAAGCCCCGAAGCCGATCGCGCTGCATCCCGGCGACACGGACGAGACCGGCCGCTGGACGGTGCTCTCGACGGCCCCGGACCCCATGGAGTCCGGCTTCGAGCGACCCCCGGCCGATGACGACGCCGGATCCAGGACCGTGTCCGGAACGCTCGCCGTCACCTGCGACGAGGACGGCACCCTGCGGGCGCGCCGGCTCGACAGCGACGCCGATCCGGACGTCGCCCACCCACAGGCCGGACCCGCAACGGCCCTGGCCTGCATGGAACTTCCGGACGAGGGACCGCTGGTCGCGAGCGGCCACCGCAACGGCACGCTGTACATGTGGATGCCCGACTCTGGCGACGAGCCGCTTGAGGTGGCGCGCCGACGCCCGGCACTTGCCGGGCTCGCGCTGACCGACTGCACCACCGGGACGGTCCTCGCCGCGTGCTGGCGCGACGACTTGGTGGCGCTGTGGGACATCGCGTCGGGCGAACGCGCCGACCTCGACCTCGGCCCCGGCATCACCGCGGTGCATCTGGACGCCGACCTGTGTCTGACGGTCGGTGGGCCGAGCGGACGCGCCGTCGTCCGGCTCGACCCCGACACACTGTGGCCGGCCCGCGAACTCATGCTGCGGGTGGTCTCCTTCGAGAACGCGGCCTGTGCGACGGACAGCGACCCGGAGGACGTGCCCCGCCACCTCGCGAGGCTCCTGTCGTGGGAGGCCGACGACGCGCGGCGCGCCTTCGTGGAACTGGAGACGCTCCTGGCCCCCGAGAGGGAGTTGTGCTCGGCCGCGGTACTGGCCTTCGTGTATCTGACGCAGATCGGCGCGGCGGTCGGAGTGGGGGCACACCACTGCCACGTCCGGCGCCAAGCGCTCGGCCTGGCACTGCGCATCGTCAGGGCGATGGACACGGGCGAGGGAAGCTGGCACACGGTCGCCCGCGACATGCTCGCGGAAATCGGGCCCGCACTCGCCGACATGCTGGAGGAGGAGGATCCCGCCACGCGCACGGCGGGCGCACTGCTCGCCGCGGCGCTGCCGGAACGGGACGAGAGAGCCGATGTGCTGCTGCGGGACCTCGCCGCCGGTGATCCCGATCCGGAGGTCTCGGCCGCGGCCGCGGTGGCGCTGGGCGATACCACCGCCGTGGACACGCTGGTCTCGGTCGGCTGGGAACGGGCGGATGTGGACTCCTTGCCGCCGGGACGGTGACCCACCCGGTCACCTGCCGGCTGCCGCCTCAGCCGACCATGGTCCGGACGCTGATCGACCACGGTCCGTCCGACCGCGCGTACACCAGGCATGGCCCGGAGAGCGGTACCTCCCCCGTCCAGGGGCCGACGTGGTTGGCCAGTTCGTCGAGAAAGCCGGAGCCGTCGGATTCGAAGGTGTCGGTGAGAAAGTAGCCTCCGTCGCAGGACCGCGGGGCGCCCGTGCAGCTCAGGTGCGCGACGGCGGGGCCGCCCGCATATCGGAGGACGTCCGAGGCGGGGCGCTCGGCCCGCCCTTCGAGGACGACTGCGTCGTCCACGCCGGTCACCTCAACCGCCCACGGACCGTCCGCCTGGATCCGGAGCGCGCGCACCGGACCGTCGTCGGCGTTCGCCAGGGCCCGGCACGCGAAGGAGCCGTCGGTGTACACGAGTTGGCTTCCCGAGCGCAACCTGTCGTCCAGGGCGTCCACCACGAAGTGGCCGGGGCCGGGGTGTGTGATCCCGAGGATGACCGGTTCCGCTCCGGTGGTGAGTTCCATCATCCGGCTGCCGTCGCCGAAGAGCCGCTGGAGCACCGGGCGACCCGCACTCACCAGCGCCGGGGCCGCCCCGTCGGCGGCAGGCGGGGACCTGTCCGTCTTGAACACCCCGCCCGTCGCAAACGACCCCGCGCCCGCGGGCACCTTGCCACCGCCCCTCCGCAGCCATTTCATGCCATCCCCCTCCGGTACCAACGTCAATGTACGGGCACGCGTGTGCGAGGAGTATGGCGCGGCAACACGCAGCCTCCACCCGCAGCCCGCACCTGCAACCGCCCCTACAGGATCGAACGGCGAGGGCCCTGGCAGTCGATGCCCGGGCCGTCGTCAGGTCGATGATGCAGGTTGGTTTCGGTCAGAAGGTTGAACAGGCGGCGCCCCTGGGCCCGGTTACGATCCAGTTGAAGACCTTCCGTGTCTTCGGGCCGTAGAGGCCGTCGGCGGGTGAAACGTGGTTGGCCCGCTGCACCTTGGCGACTGCTGCCTTGGTGCCCTGGCCGTAGATGCCGTCGACAGGGCCGGGGCTCGCCGTGCTGCAGCGTATGAGGGAGTTCTGAAGCGCCTTGACCGCAGAGCTGCTGTTGCCAGGACCCAGCTGACAGTTCAGAGAGCCATTGGACGCCGCGGCCACGGGTCCCGAGAAGTCCTGATACCACTTCGTCACGGTCTTGGAGCAGATCGGGGTGGCTGCCTGGGCGCTCCCGGCCGTCACGGCCAGGAAGCCGGATGCGAGAAGGACCGAGCCGCACCCGGCAACGGCCAAGCGTCGGACACCAGTGACAATGGACATGGATCTACCTCCGTGAGTGGCGTGTCGTGATGCTCTGGGCGACGACCGGACGATCCTCCGGGGAGCATCCCGGCCGCGCTGGCCCGGTTCTGGACGGACACCCCGGAGGCGGCTGCGCGACCGCCGTTGTCGGCGCCCGTCATCCGCGGGTTGGGCTTCTGGCACCGGAGCAGGCCGACCACGTGCCGCCCAGGACCACGGCCGCCTGGTGGCAAAGCTCCCTCGCTGCCCGCGCTGTCATCGAAAGGTCCGCCCCGTCACTGGGAACGCTACGGCCGACAGGCAGAGAAGACGTCAAACCCAAGTGGGTAAACCGCTGAGGTACTCGCCTACAACTGGGTTGGTACAGAAGTGCTTTGACGCACCCACGACGGATTGGTACGCACAACGAGCCTCGCGTGAGGGCGCCTCCACCGGAGGTGCAGCGGCGCCACGGAGCGCAGGATCCGGCGAAACTACCGGACTGGACCTGCTTTCGCTGCGATGTTTCCAGGCCGTGGCCCGCCACCAGCACATCAGCCGGCGTGGCGTTCAAGGGCGCCCAAGGCGTCAGCCCCTCGCTCTGGCGGCGTCGTGCACAGTGATTCCGGCACGCGGAGGGCCCGGCCGACCGTGACGCTCACAGTGGTCGGTCGAGGGGCCCGGGTTGAGTCAGGAGCCCTATGGCCGCGGCCCTCCTCCGGGCTTGAAACTCCTAGGAGGATGGGCCGCGCTCCGATTCGCGTGCAGCAGGGCAAGGGCGCCGCCGTGCCCCTCGTTCCTGATCTGAGGGACCGCCCGTTGGCTGTCCCGACCGCCAGGCAGGCCGGTGACGCCTCCGCCTCTGGACGTGATGGTGCGTCTGTCCACCGGAGCCCGGCG
>NZ_JBFAET010000349.1:0-5362 GCF_040642095.1 Streptomyces sp. NPDC020362 | reverse complement strand
CGCGAGGAACGGGACTTCCTGCTCGTCCAGTGTCCCGGCAGCCCCGCCCTGGGTTCCCAGGCGGTTGAACAGATCGCTGTAGTTGGCGAAGTTGATCGCGTTGCGCGGCCGGGGTTTCCGGCCGGCCCTACGCCGTGGGCGTGCTCCAGGCGCGCACCTGCTCGACGACGGCCGTGACGTGCTCGATGGGCGTAGTCTTGACGATGCCGTGTCCCAGGTTGAACACGAACGGCCCCCCGCTCAGGCCGCGCAGGATGCGCTCCGTCTCGGCGTGGAGCGCGGGGCCGCCGGCGATCAGGAGCTGGGGGTCGAGGTTGCCCTGCACGCAGCGGCCCAGGCCGCGCTGGAGGTTCCGCGCGGCCCATTCGAGCGGAACCGTGGAGTCCAGGCCGATGCAGTCCGCGCCGGTCGCCTCGGCGAAGCCGTCGTAGGAGAGCCCGGCACCCCGGGGGAACGCGATGACGGGAACGTCGGGGTACTGCGCCTTCAGCGCGCTGATGATGGCGGCGATCGGCCTGACGCACCAGCGCTCGAAAAGGACGTCCGGAAGCACCCCGGCCCAACTGTCGAACAACTGGACCGCTTCCGCGCCCGCCTCGATCTGGCGGCCGAGGAATTGGATGATGGCGGCCGTCAGCAGGTCCATCAGGGGCTGGAATCCGTCGGGGTCGCTCAGCGCCCACTGTTTGACGACGGAGTGCTCCGACGCGGCGCCGCCGCGGCCCTCGACCATGTAGGTGGCAATGGTCCACGGTGCGCCGGCATAGCCGATCAGGGCCGTCTCGGCGGGCAGGGCGCGGGTCAGCTGACCGACCGTCTCGTAGATCGGGGCAAGTTCCTCGTGGAGGCGGGAGATGCTCAGGAATTCGGCGATGTCCGCCGTCGAACGGACGGGCGGCGTCAACACCGGCCCCTCGCCGACCCGGTAGTCCAGGGTCTGGCCCAGTGCGGCGGCGACCTGCGGAAGGTCCGCGAACACGATGGCGGCGTCGAGCGGGAAGCGGCGCAGCGGCTGCAGGGTGACCTCGACGGCGTGCTCGGGCGTGGTGCAGAGCCCCACCATGCCGCCGGCCGCCTCACGGACCCGGTGGTACTCGGGCAGGTAGCGTCCGGCCTGCCGCATCAGCCAGATCGGCGGCCGCTCGGTCCGCTCTCCCGCGAGTGCGCGCAGAAGCAGCTTCTTGGGCTGGACATTCCCGGACCCCGGCTTCGGACGGACTGCTTCCCGGATGCCGATGTCCACGTTGTTCCATCCTGTTGAATTGCCCCGGGTGCTGACGGGGGCTCAAGTAGCGACGTCGGACCCCATCAATGGGGGACGGCGTCAGCGTAGCAGAGCCCTCTTGGGTGACCCGGCGGGCCGCTGACTGCCAGTCAGGAGCCCGAGCGGGCAAGGCCACGGAATGGAAGTCCCAGTTACCCCGCAGTGGCGGATCGTAGGCGGAGCGCCATTTACGCGTCCGCCCGGCGCACGCGAGCATGATCGCCGTGGAGGCGGCGATCGGGAGGGTGACCGGATGAGCCTGGCTGGACGCGCGGAGGCGCCGATCGGTCGGACGGACCGCTTCTTCATCGGCGGTCAGTGGGTGGTGCCGTCGTCCGGCGCCACGATCGACGTGATCGACTCCGCGACCGAGGAGCTCTACTTCAGGGTCGCGCAGGCGCAGGCCACCGACATGTCCAGGGCCGTCGCGGCGGCGCGGGAGGCCTTCGACGAAGGCCCCTGGCCGCGGCTGACGCCGGCCGAGCGGGCCGGGTACCTGCGGGTCATCGGTGCGGAACTCAGGCTCCGCGGCGAGGACATCGCCGAGATCTGGCCGCGCGAGTCCGGGGTCCTGTACACCTTCGCCGCGCACGCCGGCACGGGCGCGGAGGCCGCCTTCAAGCGGTACGCCGCGCTGGCCGGCACGTTCCCGTTCGAGGAGCCGGTCAAGCCGACGGCCGGCGGACAGTTCGGCATGATCGTCCGTGAGCCGGCAGGCCAGCTATGCCGCCGCCAACGCGTTCCTGGACGCGCTCGCTGCCTACCGCCGGGAACGGCACCTGGCCGGTCAGTCGCTGGCCTGGGGACTGTGGGCTCAGACCTCGGAGATGACCGGGCATCTCAACGGCACCGGTATGTCCCGCCTGCGCCGTGGTGGCATCGAGCCGATGACGACGGAGCAGGGCCTGGCGCTGTTCGAGGCCGCCGCGGCGTTGGGTGCGTCGTTGGCGGTCCCGGCTCTGCTGGACCTGACCGCACTGTCACGCCCGGGACGACCGCTGCTTCCGCTGCTGCGCGGTCTGGCCGCTGCCGTCCCCGCCCGCCCGACCGCGGCTGCGGCTGCTGCTGCGGACACGGGTGCGGTTGGCTTGGCGGACCGGTTGGCCGCGCTCAGTCCTGCCGAGCGCGAGCAGGAACTCCTGGAGGTCATCCGGGCTGCCGCCGCCGTTGTCCTGGGCCACACCCGCCCTGGGGACATCGACTCCCAGCGGCCCTTCCGCGACACGGGGATTGACTCCCTGACCGCGCTGGAGCTCCGCAACCGGCTCGCGACCGAGACCGGCCTCACCCTCCCCGCCACCCTGGTCTTCGACTACCGGGCACCGGACGAGCTCGCCCGGTTCCTGCTCGAAGAGTTCGGTGACGCCTGGGCGCCCGCTGACGAGGACATCGTCGAGCAGCTCGCCAGGTTGGAGACGGCCCTCGCGAAGGACGGGGACCTCGATGAGAAGCTGCGCGGCTTCGCCCGCTCCCGTCTGCAGGCGCTGCTGGACATGGTGCGCTGATCGGATCGACCGGCGAACGAGGGGAGAGAACCTGCTCGCGGTAGCGGAGTAGGAGTAGGAGCCGGAGTGGTTGTCCTGCACGGGCAGCACCGCCGGGAGACTCGCGCCGCCCGCCGGGCACCGTGAAGGCTCGCGACGTACCCATGGCGAGGCTGCCGGGACCCAGCCGGGCTCCTGAGACCGCGGAGCAGCATGCAGTGGAAGTGAATACGGGAACCGTCCGTCACCGGTCCCTGCCGGCAGGTGTCCGCCCTGCTGGCAGGGACCGCTGTGTGCCAACCGCCGAGCGGGGCACTCCCGTCGGGAGTCCGCCGAGCTGCGCACCATTACCGACGGCCCCGCCCGGCTCGGCCCGGCGGTACCGACAACGCGACGCGGCGTCAGACCGTGTGGTCGTACTCCACCGTCACCGGCGCGTGGTCCGACCACCGCTCGGCGTGCGTCGCGGCCCGCTCGACGAGGGACTTGGCGGCGCGGGCGGCCAGGCCCGGGGTGGCGATCTGGTAGTCGATGCGCCACCGGCAGAACCGGGTGAGCTCGTCCAGTCGGCCTGCGCAGCTGGCCAGGTGCAGGGTGGCGCGATGTGCCCGGGGCAGCGGAGCGACCGCCGGGTGCCGGGGGGGCGAGCATGGCCAGGACCAGTTCCTTGGCGAACCAGCCGCCATCGTCGGTCGGCGATGGCGGTGAAGTCGAAGCGGCGGGTGCAGAGCGCGAGTTGGACGGGCAGGCCGGCGACGTCGGTGAAGTCCCAGACGTCGTCCTCGAACACCGGGCGGACGGTTGCATCGGGAAGCGTGAGGCCGGCCTCCCGGCAGACGTCGGCGGCGGCGAAGACCGCGGACCGGCCGTCGAGGGCAGCAGCGGCGAGAGCGGTGGTCACGCGGTCATCTCCTCAGGTCGCAGGGGCAGTTCCGCGTCCTGGCCGTCAACGTGGTTGGCCGCCTCGGTGAGGACGGCGGCATCGGACACCTTCGACAAGCTGCGCGCGGTCATCCTCGATGCGCAGCGGCTCGGCATCTTCACCGACAACCCGCCGGCAGGCGTCAAACCGCCGCAGTACGACCCAGCGCGGGCCGTGATCCCGTCCCTCGAACAGCTCCGCGCGATACGTACTCCAGTCGACGACGCCTTCATGTTGATCGTCGACCTGATGAGCGGCTGAGGCCTGCGGACCGGAGAGGCTGCTGCGGTGCACCTCAACAACATCGTGGCCGACGACGTGTACCGAGTCACCGAACAGATCGTTTTGTCGATACGGCGGTACAGACCGCTCAAGCACAGGAAGGTGGGGGACTACCGTGATGTGCCCCTATCCGCTCGGATCAGGAAGACGATCGAGCGGTACGCCGAGAAGTACGGCACAGTCGATAACTACCTGCTGCGCCAGCAGATCGACCCCCGCAAGCCGTATCCGCATTGGGGGATGGACAACCAGTGGCCGGGGATCAGGGCGTCGGGCCAGGTGGACATCCCGGAAGGCATGGTTCTCTATGGGAACCGGCACTTCTACGCGTCGAACTGCCTGAGCAATGGCATCCCGATCACAGACGTCGCCGAGTGGATGGGGCACAACAGCGTCGGCGTCACGTTCAAGATCTATCGGCACCTCCTGCCAGGATCGATCGGCAAGGGCTGCGCAGGTGCTGGACAGCGCACTCACGGCCTGACGCGACGTGCGTCCTGGCCGCGCCGTCGTCCAGGACTCGAGCGTGCAGGGTCTCGGCCGAGCTGCTGCTGCCCAGCCCAGGAGTGCACATCGGTGATCTTGAACTGCAGCTTGGCGCTACGACCGTCCCCGAACTTGTAGGGGATACGAGTTTGGGTGCATCTCGGTATACCCACGTGATCGACATGTTCAGATACTCGGCAGTCTGCTTGGCGTTCATGAACTGCGGCGGCATGCGCGGGTCCTCAAGGTCACACGGGTCGCGAAGCCCCGAGCTTCCGCCGTAGACCACGGTTTGCCGTGACAGCGGATCGGGTCGTAAGGAAAGGCTCGCTCGTTGTCTCCAAGCACCGGCTTCTGAGTCGTTGGCCCAGGGCCGCCGCGCAATAGGCGATTCGACGGGAGAGGCAGGCTCCGGTCTTCGGCGCGCCGCACGTTCGTCCTAGCAGTTTCAGCGCACGCTTACTGGTCTTGACGTGGGAGCGCAGTTCGCTGTACACGGCATTCGCCTTCGAGGTGTGTGACTTCTTCTTACTGGCGGCGGACAGGTCCGTCTGGTCCTTCAGGACGACGAAGAAGAACGCCCGGCCGCCGTCGTCCACGGTGTTCAGCAGGGCGGAGTCGACCTTCGGCGACGGCGCCGCATCGGCGGCAGCCGGGCGCAGCGGCACGGTCAGCAGGGCGGTCGCGGTGGAAGCGACCGTCGCCCGGGCGGCGCCGGCACGCCAAGGCGGCTGAGGCAGGTGTATCGGGGGCGCTCCTCCAGGAACGGTACGGGGGAGCCCGGACGCTAGTACTCCAGCAGTACTTCGCCATTTCTGCTGGTCAGGGCTCTGAGGGTGGGGAGTGTAGTGGTGTGGGCAGGGGCATGGAACGGTCTTTGGCGGGGTGCCGCCCCAACGAGTGGCCGCGCCGTATGCAGTGACA
>NZ_JBFAET010000348.1:0-5381 GCF_040642095.1 Streptomyces sp. NPDC020362 | reverse complement strand
GGCTCCGCCCCCTGGACCCCCGACCTCCGCCCACCCACCACCCGACTCGGTCGGTCGAGAAGTGGGGGATGGGTGGGGTCGGCTCGGTCGGTCGTGAAGCGGGTGGGGCTGAGGCCTGGCTCGGTCGGTCGTGAAGCGGGTGGGGCTGAGGCCTGGCTCGGTCGGTCGTGAAGCGGGTGGGCTGAGGCCTGGCTCGGTCGGTTGGGGTGCCGGGGCGGTGGGGTCGGCTCGGTCGGTTGGGGTGCCGGGGCGGTGGGGTCGGCTCGGTCGGTTGTGGAGTGCCTGGGGCCGGAGGGCGGGTTCAGGAGGGTGGGAGGTCGCGGGTGGCTGCCTTGCGGAAGGTGCGGGGCGGGCGGCCGGTGAGCCGGCGGACGGTTTCGGTTACGCGGTCCTCCGCGCCGTCGGCGATGGCGCGATCCATGGCGGCCAGCATGGCGGCGAACTCCGCCGGAACACCGGCCGTGCGGACCAGGTGCTCGCGCATCTGGTCGCAGGTCAGCCGGCGGTGGACCACGGTTTGGCCGGTGACCTCGGAGTAGATCCTGGCGACGTCGTCGTAGGAGAGCGCCTCGGGGCCGGTCAGGACGAGATCGGTGCAGGGTGCCGGGTCGCCGGTGAGGGCCGTGACGGCCACGGCGGCGATGTCCTCGGCATCCACGAAGCCGACGCGGCCGTCTCCCGTTGCCGTCCCGACGACGCCGTGCTCGCGCAGGGCGACCGCGTGGGCGTGGGCGCCGGTGAAGTTCTGCATGAACCACGAGGGCCTGAGGACCGCCCACTCCTCGAAGAGGCCGGGCAGCGCCTGGTGCACCGCTCCCACGGCCGGGCCGCCCGCCGGAACGGCCGAGGAACTCAGCAGCACCGTACGGCGCACTCCGGCGGCGCGGGCCTGCTCCAGGAAGGGCAGCATGACGGTGGCCGGGTCCGGGTCGCCGACGGGCGGGACGAGGTAGACGCGGTCCGCTCCGGTGAGGGCGTCGGCGAAGGTTCCGGGGTCGTACCAGTCGAAACGGACCGCCCGAGCGCCCGGTACCGGGGTGGCACGCCGGGAGGCGGCCGTCACCGGGTGCCCGGCGGCGAGCAGGCGGGCGGCGGTGCGGCTGCCGGTGGTGCCGGTGGCGCCGATGACGAGTGTGGTGCCTGCGGGCTTCATCGGCCCTCCCCGCGGAAGTCGGCGGCGGACTCCAGCACGGCGAGCGGGTTCCAGTAGTCGCGGTAGGCGGTGATGCGGCCGTGGCGGACGCTCACGACGGCGATGTACGTCATGTCGAAGGGGCTGTCGCTCTGCACCAGCCGGCCCACGCCTCGCATCTCGACCACGATGGTCCGGGGGTCCGTGGTCTCGTGTATGCGCAGGTCGGGAAAGTCGTGCAGGTCGATGTGGTCCGGGTAGTCGCGCATGTAGGCGGCGACGGCCCGCCTGCCCTCCAGCCGCCGGAGCCAGCCGTCGGGCGCGAAGGGGAACTCCATGACGCCGTCGTCGGCCCACAGGCCGACCCAGCCGTCGATGTCCTTGTCCAGGAGCAGGCGCAGGCTTCGGCGGTACAGCTCGGCCGGTGAGGTGGGGGCAGCGGGGGCGGTGGGGGTGGTGTTCGCGGGCATGGGTTTCTCCGTCCCGTACGATGGCATGATGCGGACCCGCGGTCCGCTTCAATGAAAAATACGGACCCGGAGTCCGGATTGCAATCGGAGCAGCCGCATGATCGGAGCAGCCGCATGATCGGAACCGCCGTATGAACGAGAGCGCCGTATGAACGAGAGCGCCGCGCGCAAGCCGCGCAAGGACGCAGTCCGCAACCGTGCCGCCCTGCTCTCGGCCGCCGAGGGACTCTTCGCCCGCTGCGAGCACCCCGAGGACGTCACCATGGCCGACGTCGCGGCGGCCGCCGGGGTGGGCAAGGGCACGCTGTTCCGTGCGTTCGGGGACCGTACGGGGCTGATCCATGCGGTGTACGCGGCGAGGCTGGAGCCGATCGAGCAGGCCGTGGCCGGGGGGCCGGCGCCGCTCGGGCCGGGGGCGCCGCCGCTGGAGCGGGTGCCTGCTCTGCTGGACGCGCTGCTGACCTTCAAGATCGACAACCGGCACCTGGCGCTGGCCCTGGAGTCGGCCGGGAGTGACAGTCCGTACCAGGCGGACCACTACGACCGGTGGCATGGGCTGCTGCGCGGGGTTCTGGAGCAGCTGCCCGGGCTGGACGACGGTGATTTTGCTGCGCATGCGCTGCTGGCTGCTGTGCGTGCGGATCTTGTCGAGCATCTGGCGGGGGCGCGGGGAGTGGGCAGGGAGGAACTGCGGGCGCGGCTGGCCGGGTTCGCCGGGCGGGTTCTGGGAGTACCTGCCGCGCCTGCCGCGTGACGTCCAGGGGGCGGAGCCCCCTGGACGCGTGCTGCAGCGTGCTCGGCCTGTTATGCCGCCGTGCCTCCCGCGTAGTCGCCCGCGAAGGTCGTCTCGATCGTTGTCGCCACCGGCTGGGCCACGCCCGTGCCCGTGAGGATGAGGCCCAACTCCCTGTTGTTGCTCAGGGAGTTGCTGCTGATGTTCATGGAGCCCGCCTCCACCTCCTGGGTGGACAGGCCGTAGTCGGCGACCATCGCCTTGGCGTGGATGTAGAAGCCGTTGGGGTCGGAGTAGCCGACGACCTTGCCGCCTGCCGCCTTGATGGACGACACCTGGCTGGAGTAGCTCGACGGGTTCTCCAGGACCACCCGCACCGCCACGCCCGCCTTCGCACGGGCCACGATCGCGTTGACCACGGTGCTGTCGCTCAGCTCCAGTTCCTCGACGTCGAGGGTCTTGGTGGCGGCGTCGACGACGGACACCAGACGGTTGCGGGAGTCGGTCGGGGACCACAGGAGGTGGTCGCCGTCGGTGGGGGTGACGGACGTACCGGCGTAGTCCGCGCCGAAGACCTTCTCTATGGAGGCGACGTCCCGGGTGTCGTCGTCGAAGACGCCGTAGTCGCGGCTGGTCGTGTAGTACTGGGCGGTGAGGTTCCCGGTCAGGATCAGGGACTTGGTGCCGTCGACCGTGATCGTCTTCTGGTGGGTGTAGACGAAGGCGGAGGGGGACCACACCACGCCCACGCCCGCGTTCGTCAGTGCCGTGTACGCCGAGTTGTTCGCGGTCTTGTGCTGGCGGTCCAGTACGACCCGGACCGTGACGCCCTTGTTCTTGAGGGCTATGAGGTCGTTGACGGCCGTCGTGTCCTCCAGCTCGTACATGGTCATGTCGAGTGTGCTGGTGGCCGAGTTGACGAAGTCGTAGATGGTGGGCTGGCTGCCGCTCTGGGAGAAGGCGAACGCGGAGTAGCTCGCGGCGTTCGCGGGGACCGCGGTGGCGACGACGGCGGCACCGGCCGCCAGGGCGACGCCCGCCCGGCCGAGGGTCTTCCACAGCATGCGTGACTCCTGGGGGGAGAAGGGCGAACTCACGTGGGGGAGTGGCGGGTGCATGACACCACGCGCGTAGAACGCGGGGGAGACATGCGCATCGAGGGACAGCCAGGAGCTCGCAAAGACTTCGTATGAGGGTCCGCTATGCCCTTCTCGGGCCGACAGGCCGTCGGCAAAGGCGCGCGCCCGGCGGGCGTAGCGTAGAAGACATGACGAAGTACGGATCCTTCCCCGGTACGCGTCCCCGGCGGCTGCGCACCTCGCCCGTCATGCGGCGGATGGTCGCCGAGACGCGGCTGCACCCCGCCGACTTCATCCTTCCGGCGTTCGTCCGGGAGGGCGTCAGCGAGCCCGTGCCGATCGCGGCCATGCCCGGTGTCGTCCAGCACACCCGCGACAGCCTGAAGAAGGCCGCGCTGGAGGCGGTGGAGGCCGGGATCTCCGGGATCATGCTCTTCGGCGTGCCGGAGGAGAGCAAGAAGGACGCCCTCGGGACGCCGGGGACGGACCCGGACGGGATCCTGCAGGTCGCGATCCGGGACGTGCGCGCCGAGGTCGGCGACGACCTGCTCGTCATGTCCGACCTCTGTCTCGACGAGACCACCGACCACGGGCACTGCGGAGTGCTGGACGCCGAGGGGCGGGTCGACAACGACGCCACCCTGGAGCGGTACGCCGAGATGGCCCAGGTGCAGGCCGATGCGGGGGCCCATGTGGTGGGGCCCAGCGGGATGATGGACGGCCAGATCGGCGTCGTCCGCGACGCGCTGGACCAGATCGGCCGCGAGGACGTCGCCATCCTCGCCTACACCGCGAAGTACTCCTCCGCCTTCTACGGCCCCTTCCGCGAGGCCGTGGCCTCCTCCCTCCAGGGTGACCGGAAGACCTACCAGCAGGATCCGGCCAACTGGCGTGAGTCCCTGCGGGAGCTGGAGCTGGACCTGGCCGAGGGCGCCGACATGGTGATGGTCAAGCCGGCCGGACCGTACCTCGACATCCTGGCCAGGGTCGCCGACAGCGTGGACGTGCCGGTGGCCGCCTACCAGATCTCCGGTGAGTACTCGATGATCGAGGCCGCCGCCGAGAAGGGCTGGGTCGACCGCGACCGGGCCATCTTCGAGACGCTGACCGGCATCAAGCGGGCCGGCGCGCGGAGCATCCTCACGTACTGGGCGACCGAGGCGGCGCGGAAGCTGCGCTGAGCCGGGCAACGGAACGGGATAGCTCCGGCGTCGAATCGGCCACCGACCGGCATCGGTACGCCTTCGGTTCGGCAACGGAAGCAACTCGAAACCGTGACCTTGCGTTGCCCACCTGGCGTATTCCCCGCGAACAGCCCCGGATCCGCGGAAGATCTGTCCGGAAATCGGCCAACCCATGCGGTGTGTGAGCTGAATTGACGAGTTCTCGTCAGTGTCCTTACCTTCTGCGCCTGGCCTGATCCGTTCCGGATGGTCCGAACGTCGATCCCTGGGGGACACACAATGAGCTGGTTCATCGAGGCGCTGAAGAAGTACGCGGTGTTCAGCGGGCGCGCGCGCCGCAAGGAATACTGGATGTTCGCGCTGTTCTCCGGGATCATCTACGCGGTTCTGGCCATCGTCGCCGTCGTGTCCAAGACCCCGGCGCTCCTCGCCCTCCCGGGCATCTTCTACATCGGGATCCTGCTGCCCAGCCTGGCCGTCGGCGTCCGTCGCCTGCACGACACGGGCCGCTCCGGCTGGTGGCTGCTGTTCGCGCTCGTCCCGCTGGCCGGCCCCATCACGCTGCTGGTCTTCACCTGCACGGACAGCCAGGCGGGCGCCAACCAGTACGGCCCGAACCCCAAGGAGGCCCCGGCGTTCGCGTAGTGCCGCGCTGGAGCACCTGCTGTACCGAGGCCGCCCGGGCCGTTGTGACGATGGTGTCGGCGCTGACCGGTGGTGTGGTGAGCGATGAGGTGACTGATCCGGCGTACTGGGTGAGGCATGTCCGTGAGGCCGTGCGAA
>NZ_JBFAET010000347.1:0-5382 GCF_040642095.1 Streptomyces sp. NPDC020362 | reverse complement strand
GCGGGGGAACGTGGATGTTCTCGTCCTGGGCGAGCGCAGTGGCCAGGGGGTCACGGATGATGCCCGAGGTGGGCCCGTACTGCATCAGGCGGGTGCGGATCTGCGTGGGGCTGTGGCCCTCGGTGGCCAACTGGCCGGTGTAGGCGGTGAGGCAGTCGGTGATCACCGCCGGGTCGAGCAGTCCGTCGTAGGGACGGCCGGGGGCGAAGGAGATCGCGTCCGGGTGGCGCGAGACCACCTCGTTGAGGAAGTTCATCGCGTCCATCACCGGGTCGGACAGTGATCCGTGCAGGTCGGAGAGGTCCAGCCGTACCACCCCGGACGCCGCGTCGGGGGCTGGACGGGCCAGCGGCGCCGAGGTCATGCGGGCACCTCCGCAGCGTCCGTGGCGCCCGGCTGCGGGGGCGGGGGCGTGAGGTGCGCGCGCAGGAAGGCGGCGGCCTCGTCGAGGGCGTCGGAGGCCGGGTCGAGTACGCCGCGCATGGCGAAGAAGCCGTGGATCATGCCGTCGTATCGGCTCGTCCGGGCGCCCACGCCCTCGGCCGAGAGACGCTCGGCGTAACTCTCCCCCTCGTCGCGCAGGGGGTCGTACTCGGCGGTGATGACCAGCGCGGGCGGCAGGTCCCGCAGCGACGGGGCACGCAGCGGGGAGACGTACGGCTCGCGCCCGTGCGCCGGATCCGTCAGGTAGTGGCGCCAGTACCAGTCCACCGAACGGTGGTTGAAGAACACCTCGTCGCTGGTCTCGCGCCGGGACGCGGTGTCGGCCAGGTAGTCGGTGTTGGGATAGACCAGCAGCTGCGCGGCGATCGGCGGCCCGCCGTGGTCGCGGGCGTACAGCGACGCGACGGCCGCCAGGTTGCCGCCCGCGCTGTCACCGCCGACCGCGAGCCGACTGCCGTCGCCGCCGTGCAGGTGGGCATGGCCGGCGAGCCAGCGCACCGCGGCGCGGCAGTCCTCCACGGCGGCGGGGTACGGGTGCTCCGGCGCGAGCCGGTATCCGGCCGCGGCCACCAGACAGCCGGTCGCGTTGGCGAGGCGGCGGCAGATCGCGTCGCAGGTGTCGATGCTGCCCAGGGTCCAGCCGCCGCCGTAGAAGTAGCACAGCACCGGCAGCGGTGTGCCGTCCGCGCGCGGCCGGTAGAAGCGGACCGGCAGGCTGCCCGCGGGGCCGGGGAACTCGCCGTCGACGACGGCAGCGACAGGCTCGGGCCCGCCGCCGGAGGCGCGTGCCGCGGCGAGGTCGGCGGCTCGTGCCTCGTCGATGCCGAGGGTGTACAACGGGCGGGTCCCTGCGGCGACCAGACGTGCGCGCAGTGCGGCGACCTGCGGATGCAGCGACACGAAAGCCTCCCGGAGGGCGATGCTCGAACGGACCCGTCCAGCCCACACGGCCGGTCCCACTCCTGTCCAGGAGGACAGGCGGCGGACCGGCTGCGCTTTGTCAGCGAAATACCCCTGCCGGCCTCCGCGTCAGGTTCGGTCGTCGGCTCGGGTCCCGTGTGGTAGCGGCCCGACGCCGTCGCGTGGCCGTGTCGAGCCCGCCGGGCAGACCGGGGCCCGGGCGACGAGCCGGTGCCACGGACCGAAGGTCCGCCTACACATGGCCGGTGTGGGTCGTCGACCAGCGCATGCCGGCCGCCAGGTGCTCGAGATAGGCCGGGTCACTGACCGTCACCGTGATGTCCGCGTACGGGCGTTCGGCGAACGGGCGGGTTTCCAGCAGGTGCCAGACCCGCCAGTGTTCGAGGTCCGCGGGATCCTCCCACGTGGCCATCTCCGCACGTGATTCTCCGGGTTCCCAGGGCTGATCCACGACCTCCAGTGCCGCGACCTCACTCCACAGCGGGACGTTGCGGACCGGGCCGGAGCGGTAGGCGGTCACCACGTCGGCGGCCCGTCGAACGAACGCTTCGGGGTTTCTCGCCGTGGTGACGTAGGAGGAGATCTCGTCGTGGCCCGTACCGCCGTCCAGCTCGTACACGTCCTTCGCCCTGCGCCGGGGTTCGAGTACGGTCCGTGCGTCGTCCGCCAGCAGATGTCCGCCCGCGTCGACCCGAACCGTCCTGCCGAGGAGGAGGCCGTACAGCTCAGCAAAGTCATCCCTCAGCCGCATGCCCGCGACGATCTCCTTGCCCCGCTCCTCGGAGAAGGGACACCGGTCTCCGCGGGGCACGCGTGCGTCGTCGTTGTGCAGGTATCCGTTCGTCAGCAGGAACCACGCGTCCACCAGCAGGGCTAAGGGGAAGGTCCGTTGGTTGGGGACCTGCCAGGCGTCCGGATTGATGAGGTGCACTCTGCCGCTGAAGGTCGGACCTTCGACGGTGTCGACGGACACGGTGAACAGATCAGTCATGGCGAGACGCTCCTTCGTCCGGGAAGCGGCGGCCGCCGATGACCACCGCCGGACTCGGACGGTACCGGCCCCCACCGACAACGCTCCTCGGCGCCGGGGTTCCCGGACGGCTGCCGGAAGCGGGGCGACGCCGAAGGGCCGTCAGGCGGGCACCGCTTCCCGCATGGCCTTGGCGGTGGCCGCAGCGTCGTACGCCTCGCCCACGCCGGGCACCAGGATGATGTCGCCGTCGATGTGACGCGAGCGCAGCGGTGCGATGTCCTGGTACGCGGCCGAGTCCCACCAGGCCCGTGCGTCGCTGATGGACGGAAAGCCGATCACCACGACGTGCCCGGGCCATGCGCCCTCCCTCACCTCGTGCTGTGCGGCGTGCACGAGGAAGCGGCCGCCGTACGGTTCGAAGGTCGCGGTGATGCGTTCGATGTACTCGGCGATCTCCGGGTGGGGGGTGGCTTCCTGCAGGTGGGCAATCGCGTAGGCGGACATCGCGTTCCTTCCGGGCCGATCGGCTCTTGACGTCCACGATCCTGCCGCCGGGACGCGCAGGGGTCGATGACGTGCCAGGTAATGCAGCCCGTGAGCGGACTCGACCGGCAGCGGTCACCGCAGCCCGACCCCGGCTCAGGCGTCCGGCGGGACCGTCTCGCGCCCGCTCACCAGATGCCGGGTGTCCAGCCGGAGCCGCCACCTGTTCCGGCGGTGCACGGCCGCCAGGTCGGACTCCAGCGGTGAGGGAGGCACGGCGAGGACCGGGCAGGTGGCGTGGGTGAGGCAGTAGTGGCTCACCGAGCGGGTGACGGCGCGGTGCCACGGGCTGCGGCGTCCGGCGCCGACCACCAGGAGGTCGTCCTCGCGACCGGCGATCTCGACCAGCGCGGGACCCGTGGTGCCCCGGGCGACCAGGGCATGCATGGCCACCCCGGGCCCGACGGCACCGAACGCGTCGTCGAGCGCGGTCAGCAGCCGCTCGCGAGCGAGGTGCTCCCACTGGTCGACCAGGTCGTTCGGGGGCGGGAACCGGCGGGCGGACAGCTCGCCGCCGGGCGGTATCCAGGCCAGAACCGGCCACAGTTCCGCACTTCTGTGTCGCGCCTCCCGGGCAGCCCGGCACAGGGCCATGATGCTTCCCGGGGAACCGCTCACCCCGACCACGACACGGGCGGCCGAAGGGGCCTCGGACTCGGACATGACTCCACCGCTCTTCGTGCGCCCGCGGGCGGATCCCCGCGGGCGACCGTCGTCAGAACCACTTTCATCTCACTCCTGTTCCGGGACTTCGAACAGTCGGTGCGCTGTTCTTGGCGCACTTCTGACGGCTCCTTCCCAGGTGTCCGACCAGCGGTGTCAGCGTGCGCGGCCCGGCCTTCCCTCACTCGTCGGCCGACCCGCCCGGGCCGCTACCGGATGTGCCCGGCTCCCGGCCCCGGCAGCCGCGGCCCTGTTCCTCGGCCCTGTTCCTCGGCCCGGCTGCCGAGTGGCCGTCTCGGCGCGCAGTGGTCGATCCGTCGTGCTCGGGCCCGGACCCGCCACGGGCGATCCGGGCCAGATCCGTCATCAGGGAGTCCAGCCAGGACACCGTTGCGTAGTACAGCCGCGGTGCGTCGGGCGGTTCCGTTGCGAACCCCGCCAGGACCGGGTCCACCGGCGGCACCGGCGCGGTCGGGGTGTCACTGCCCGGATCCAGCGCCGCGGAGACCAGCAGCATCCGCCCGGCCACGCGATCTCCCAGCCCGCTGACGGACTCGGCCGCTGCCGTGCACAGCCCGGTGGGCGGCGGCTCCAGCAGCCGGTCCGAACCCCACAGCGAGTGGTGACCGGCCATCAGCGTCGCCTGCCAGTCCACTCCGGGCAGAGCCACCTTGCGTCTCCGGCCGCCGAAGGGCGTCGGCTCGCTCTGGAACTGCGCGTACGCGGACTCCGCGAGGATGACCGCGTGCTGCAGCGAGCGGTGGCCGGACACCCCGGGCGACGCGGGCCCAGGACCTCCCTGCGCCACCGAGGCACTGGTCGCCACGACGATCTCGGCCGCCTTGCGCAGGAGGTGCGCCGACGCAAGGCGCAGTTCGTCGTGGGCGCCGCGGGGCCAGGCCAGCAGACCGAACACCGCGCCGATCGCACTGCCGACCAGCACGTCCAGCATCCTGACCTCCGCCAGCCGCCATGTCGGCGGCGCCAGCTGGGCGAAGACCAGGGCCACGAGCACGGTGAACAGGCCCTGCGCCCAGCCGACGCCCCTGACCGGCCCGACCGTGAAGGCGAACAGCATCCACAGTGGCAGCACGACGGCGTAGACCGTGGTGTGGGGCCCCGCCAGGGCCAGCACACCGGCGGTCACCAGGGCCCCGGCCAGGGTGCCCGCGAGCGCCACGCGGATCGTGCTCCAGGTCTCGTCCATGGTGGTCCGGGTGAGGGTGAGCGTCGCCAGCGTGGCCCAGAAGCCGTGGGGCAGCGTGTCCACCCCGGCCACGAGCCGCGCCGCCGTCAGGGCCATGGCGATGCGCACCGCGTTCTGGAAGAACACCGAACGGCGCTCGGCATGGCCGCGCACCCGGTGCCACCACAGGAGCGGGGTGCGGGTCGCGGCGTACCAGAAGCGCCCCGTGGGCACCTCGACGGACGTGTGACGGCCGTGCACCGCCAGATCGGCAGCCGCGCCCATGGCCAGCGCGGCATCGGCGATCTCCAGCACAGCCGCGTGCCGGCGCAGTACGGCCGGCGGGAGGACCGGCCGGGGAGCGGGCGCGCAGGAGGAGGCGGATGCCCCGTCGGGGGCGGGGCCCGCGGACAGGGCGGACAGCTCTGCGCGCGCCGCGACCAGGCCCGCGTACGGTGTCGCGGGCGGCGTCCCCGCCCTCAGACAGGCCGCGGTCGCCGAGGCCAGCAGCGCCACCGCGTGCAGCACGGCGGTCACGCCGTTTCCCGGACGACTGTGCATCGCACGGCGCGAACAGCGCGTCGTTCGAGCCGTGTTCGGCCTAGACTGTTGGACGATCAGTTCACGGCTCGCTGATCGAGTGCCGTTGGAA
>NZ_JBFAET010000346.1:0-5424 GCF_040642095.1 Streptomyces sp. NPDC020362 | reverse complement strand
GTCCCCTTCACTCCCGACCGGCCGCCGGCGCCTCCGTTACCGCCGGACAGCTCGTCGGTCCCGCCACCGCCACCGCCACCGCCACCACCACCGCCACCACCACCTCCACCGGCAGCTGTCACCAGCCGGGAGGCCAGGTCGAAGGCTCCCGAGCGGACGTCCGAGGCGCCTCCCCCTCCTCCGCCACTGCTGAAGTCCGAGTTCCCGCCGTCGGCTCCTCCGTCGAAGCCTCCGGTGCCGGGAGTGGAATCGTCCCCGCTGCCCCCCATGCCGCCGACGTTGACCTGGTGCGCCTGGCCCGGCGTGACGGTCAGGTTGCCGATGACCTCGCCGCCGGCGCCTCCGGCCCCACCAGGATTGACGTCGCCGGCCCCGGCACCTCCGGAGGCCCCCGAGCATCCACCGAAACGTGCGTCACCCCGCTGGGGACGGTGAACGTCTGAGCCGCGCCTGTGTGGTCGAACGTGCACACCACTGGGCTGCCGCTCTGGGCACAGCTCTGGGCGGCCGCGGGGCTGGCCGTGATCGGCACGAGGGCCATGGGCATCCCTGCCACGAGGCATGCCGTGGTCAGCGCGCGAAGGCGGGACCGAGCCGGCCGTTGGACAACAGAACCGAGGTGACTCACGTGCAGCTCCTCCGTCACCGCCGCCGCACCTCACAAGACCTGGCCTGCTTGCGGAGCAAGCGGTACGCGGCCGGGGCGCAGCTCGACCCTGCGATGCCGGATTGCTTGCTGAGCCATCGTCAGCACGTGGCTGAGACACCTGCCTGCAACGCGCCGTCAGGGAACCCGGACGGCGCAGTGGGAGGGGGCTGGTCTGTTGACGACCTCTGGACGAATGAGTCCTGACCATGTTGAGGGTGAGTCGAGGCGAGCGCGGTCTTCTTGCCCGTCGGACCGGCGTCCCGTCGAGTGGATGCCAGGACTGTGAACAAGGTGTCGAGGGCTGCTGGGTAGGCGCGTTCGGACGGAGCAGCGAAGCCGATCAGTAGGCCCTGGGGGCGGCCGATCGGGTTGTGGTGGAGTTCGGCAAGACCGCGCAGGGCGAGTCCGTGGGGGATGCAAGCGGTCAGGAGTTCCTGTTCCGGTGGCCAGTCGGTGGGGGTGGTGAGGAGGGTGTGCAGGCCGGCGGGGACTCCGTGGGCGGTGAGTTCGGGAACGGCGGCTGTGCGGTCGAGAAGAAGTTCGCGTCGGCGGCGGTAGCGCAGGCGGGCGGCACGGATGTGGCGGTCGTAGGCGTGAGTGGTGATCAGGTCGGCGAGGGTGAGCTGGCCCAGGGTCTCGGTGTACAGATCGGCTTCCTGTTTGGCTCGTACGACAGGCTGAACCAGGTGGGGTGGTAGGACCATCCAGGCCAGGCGGAGGGCGGGGCCGAGGGTCTTGGAAGCGGTGCCGCAGTAGACGGTCTGGTCGGGCGCGATTCCCTGGAGGGCGCCGATGGGTTGACGGTCGTAGCGGTACTCGCCGTCGTAGTCGTCCTCGACGATCAGGCCACCGGTGGAGCGGGCCCATGTGCTGAGGGTCTGGCGGCGGGCGGGGTGGAGCGGTACGCCGGTCGGGTACTGGTGCGAGGGAGTGAGGAACGCCGCCTGGACGTGCTGTGTGAGTGCGTCCACGCGGGCACCGTGGGCGTCGACGGGCAGGGCCAGGGTGGTGAACCCGGCACGCTGGACGACGTTGCGAAAGACATGGTGGCCGGGATCCTCCACAGCCGCGGTTGTGGCACCGCCCGCGGCCAGCACGCCACTGAGCAGGCCCAAGCCCTGGTAGTAGCCGGAGGTGATCACTATTCGGTCAGGTGTCGTGATCACGCCGCGGGTGCGTCCGAGGTAGTCGGCGAGCGCTCTGCGCAGCTCGATGCGCCCTTGTGGGTCTCCGGCGCCGAAGACCTCCGGGCGGGCGCCGGCGAGCACGCGGCGTGCGGCGGCGAGCCAGGCTCGGGTGGGGAAGGCGCTGACGTCGGGGAGCCCGGGACGAAGGTCGTGGAGGGGAGCCGTCGGCGTGGGCGTGGTGAGTGCGGTGGCCGGGGCGTGTGGCGGCAGTTCGGCGACTGTGGTGCCGGATCCCGGTCGGGTGGTCAGGTAGCCCTCCTCGACCAGTTGGTCGTAGGCGGCGGTGACGGTACCGCGGGAGAGTCCGAGTTCGTGGGCCAGCCCGCGGGTGGATGGCAGGAGCGTTCCGGCGGTCAGGCGCCCTTGACAGATCGCCGCTCGGAGCGCGGACTCCAGGCCGGAGCGGCGTCCGCCCGCGGCATTGAGGTCGATGTGCAGATCGATCCGGGAACTGGACCAGGAATTCGGCATGGAACTGGATCTTATTCATGGACCGGTCTCTGCCTAGGTTCGAGCTGAAGAAGTCAACGGAGGGGGAGACGGGCGTGGAACGGGTCGCTGTTGTCGGGCTCGGCGCGATGGGCGCGCCGATCGCCCGGCGGCTGCTGGACGACGGCTGCGAGGTCGCCGTCTGGAACCGCTCGCCGGAACGCAGTGCGGCGGTGCGGGAGATGGGGGCCGCGGTCGGGGCGAGTCCGGCGGACACTGCACAGGGGGCCGACGCGGTGATCGTGATGGTCACCGGCCCGGAGGCGTTGCGAGCCGTGACCCAGGGCGAGAACGGGATTGCCGCCGGAGTCGACCCCGGCGCAGTGGTCGTGCAGATGTCGACGGTGTCCCCCTCCTCGGTGGGCTGTCTCGCCCAGGCGCTAGCGGCGGGAACGGGTCTGCTGGATGCGCCGGTGCTCGGCAGCAGGGCCGAGGCCGAGTCAGGACGCCTGCGGATCCTTGTCGGTGGCTCGTCGGCCTTGGTCGAACGGTGTCGGCTCCTGCTGGAGCAGCTGGGATCAGTGCTGCATGTCGGTGGGCTGGGCTCTGGCACCGCGGCGAAACTGGTCGCCAACAACGCGCTCTTCGCGATGCTGGGCGTGCTGGGCGAATCCCTCGCACTGGGCCACGCCCTGGGGCTGTCGTGGGAGAACCTGCACGAGGTCCTGAGCATGACGCCCCTGGCGGAGCAGGCCACGAGGCGTCGCGCAGTGATCGAGGCCGACGATTACCCCACGCGCTTCGCGCTCGCCCTGGCCCGCAAGGACGCCGACCTCGTCGCCGACGCAGCCCATCATGGCGGGGCGACCTCGGCCTCACCGCAGCCGCCCGAGACTGGCTCACGGCCGCCGAACGCGCGGGTCGCTCCGGCCAGGACTACTCGGCCGTTCTCGCCCACATCCTGCACACGGCGGCAAAAGGAGCCCCTGCTGTGATCGTGATCGCGCACCTCAGTGACACCCACATCGACACCGGACAGCGAAGCATCAAGCGCACCCGGGCCGTCATGGACTATCTCGAAGATCTCCCCTACGACCTGGACGCGGTCCTGGTCACCGGCGACATCACCGACCACGGGCTGCCTGCCGAGTACGAGCAGGCCCGCAACCTCCTGACCTCCCGGCACCCGGTCATGATCTGCCCCGGCAACCATGACGAACGCGACGCATTCCGACAGCACCTGTTGGAGCAGCCGGGATCGACGGGACCGGTCAACCAGGTGCACCACAGCACCGACTTCGTCATCGCGCTGTGCGACTCCTCGGTGCCGGGCAAAGACGATGGGTTCCTCCAGGACGAGACGCTGGCGTGGCTGGAGGACGTTCTGGACCGCGCTCCGGCTCAGGTTCCCGTACTGGTCGGCTTCCACCACCCGCCGCTCCAGCTGCACGTCCCTTTCATCGACGGCATCCGCCAGTTCGGAGCCGAACGGCTCGCCGCGCTCGCAGACCGCCACCCCAACCTCGCCGCCTTCCTGTGCGGTCACGCTCACACAGCGGCGGCGACCATCTTCGCCGGACGCCCCCTGCTGGTGGCCCCTGGAGTCGTTTCCACCCTGCGCCTGCCCTGGGAGCATCACGCCCACCCCCAGGACTTCGTCCATCTGAACCAGCCACCCGCGCTGGCCTTCCACGTCCTGGATGATGAGGGACGGCTGACCACCCATGTCCGAAGCATCGTCGACTGAGTGCGTGACGACAGACCTTGAGGTCCTCCTCACCGCGCTACGTGAAGAGTGACGACGACGCCGCCGAACCACGGTGAGCGGGGCGGCCGCTCCGGCTCGGCGCCCCTGAGCTCGTCTGCCCGGCGGTGATACAGGCACTGCACCATTCCGCTCACCTCTGGACAAAGGGGGTCCGAAAGCGATCCATAGCACGTTCCCGCGTTCTTCTTCCGGATGGGCAACATGGGCCCGACCGTGCGGTGGGACGACCGGATCGTCGGCGGCTGGGTGCAGCGCGGGGACGGCACCCTCGCCTGGCAGCCGCTTGCCGATCCGGGCGGGGCGGCCCGCGCGGCCATCGAGGCCGAGGCGGAGCGGCTGACGGGTTTCCTTGGCGGGCGTCGCTTCACCCCCGCTCGTCGCACCCTGCTGGAAGGTGACTTCGCCTCGTGATCCCCGGCCCGCGGAGCCCGAGCCGTCAGGCCTGCTGCGGCCCTTCCCGCTTGTGCGGCGGCCGGGGCGGACTAGTCCGGGTGGGCATGTGTGGAGGCTGTTACTCACTTTCGGGTGACGGCGCCTCGGTAAGCGGGATGACGGGCCGGAGCCGGCAGGCCTGACAGGCCGGGGATTGCACGGCCGAAGCTGCTAACAAAGGATCAATCCATGACGTTCAAGGCATATATGGTCGTTGCAGTGAAGGGTCATAGAAATATGCTGAATCTGTAATGCCATACACATCTCCACCACATTTCGGGTGCATGGCCTGCACAGTGTGAGGGCGCGGCCAGCCGGCCGCCACTCGCACAACGCACCACCACTGGCCTGCGACGCTCCGGACGTCCGTCGGACCACGTGGGAGTGCTCTGGACCCTGTAGGGGGATCCTCGTGACCGTTTCTGCTTCTGTGCGTCGCATGAGTGCTGTTGCCGCTGTGGCGGCCGCTGCTGTAGGCGCCGTGGCCTTGCCGGCCGCGGCCGTCGGCCACCAGCCGGCCCGCCCGCACCACTCCGCCGTCTACATCAGCGCCGTGCAGGCCGACTCCCCGGGACGCGACGACCGCTCCAACCGCTCCCTGAACCGGGAATGGGTGGAGATCACCAACGGCTCGCGCCGCACGGTCAACCTCGACGGCTGGACCCTGTCCGACGAGGACGGCCACACCTACACCTTCTCCCACTACCGCCTGCTCGGCCGCGCAACGGTCCGCGTCCACACCGGCATCGGCCGCGACAGCCGCACCGACCTGTTCCAGGACCGGCGCAACTACGTCTGGGACAACGACTACGACACCGCGACCCTGCGCAACGACCACGGCCGTTTCGTCGACGACGCCTCCTGGGGCCACCACCGCCGCTGATCCACCGGCTGTGCCCAGCACGTGCAGACGTGCCGGCCGGTGACGGTGCCGGCCGGTGACGGGACGTGGCACCCAC
>NZ_JBFAET010000345.1:0-5450 GCF_040642095.1 Streptomyces sp. NPDC020362 | reverse complement strand
CCGATGTGGACGCGGTGGAGGCGCACGGTACGGGTACTCCGCTGGGCGACCCGATCGAGGCGCAGGCGCTGCTCGCCACCTACGGCCAGGACCGGGGCGAACAGGAGCCGTTGTGGCTGGGTTCGGTGAAGTCCAATCTCGGGCACACGCAGGCGGCGGCCGGTGTCGCGGGCGTCATCAAGATGGTGCTGGCGCTGCAGCACCAGCAGCTGCCCCGGACGCTGCACGCGGACGAGCCGTCGCCCCATATCGACTGGTCGGCCGGTGACGTACGGCTGCTGAACGACGCGGTGTCCTGGCCCCCGGGAGAGCGTCCGCGCCGTGCCGGTGTGTCCTCGTTCGGAGTCAGCGGCACCAACGCACACGTCATCGTGGAAGAGGCCCCGGCCGAGGACGCCGAACCCGAGCAGGCGGCGGGTGAACCTGACGAGGGCGCCGACAAGCCCGAGCCGGCCGCCGAGCCCGAGTCGGCAGCCAAGCCTGCGGTGGTCGGCGCCGAGGGTGCCGGTGTGTGGGTGGTGTCGGGCCGGTCGGCGGAAGGACTGGCCGCACAGGCGGGGCGGCTGCGGGAATGGGTGACCACGCGGCCCGAGCTGGAGACCGCGGATGTCGGCTGGTCGCTTGCGGTGTCGCGGTCGGTGTTCGAGCACCGGGCCGTGGTGCGCGGCCGCGACCGTGAGGAGCTGGTGGCCGGCCTGGAGAGCCTGGCCGCCGGGGCCTGCGCCGGGTCGGCGGTGTCAGGGGTCGCGCTGCGGGCTGCGCGTGTGGGACTGGTCTTCGCGGGTCAGGGTTCGCAGTGGGCGGGGATGGGCCGGGGGCTGTACGAGGGCAGTCCGGTGTTTGCCGAGGCCTTCGACCGGGTGTGCGGTCTGGTCGAGCTGGAACTCGGTGTGCCGGTGCGGGACGTGGTCCTGGGCGCGGACGGCGTCGATGAGGATCTTGCGCATCAGACGCTGTATGCGCAGGCGGGTCTGTTCGCCTTCGAGGTCGGCCTCGCGGCCGTGCTGAAGGCGGCAGGTGTGGTGGCGGACGCCGTCGTGGGGCATTCGGTGGGAGAAGTGGCGGCCGCGTATGTCGCCGGGGTGCTGTCGCTGCCCGACGCGTGCAAGCTGGTCGCGGCTCGTGCACGCCTGATGCAGGCGCTGCCCGGCGGCGGGGCGATGGCGGCGATCGGTGCCTCGGAGACCGAGGTGGAGCCGGGGCTGACCCCGGACGTGTCGATCGCGGCGGTCAACGGACCGCAGTCCGTGGTGATCTCCGGCGAGGTCGCCGCCGTGGACGGGCTGGTGGAGCACTGGCGTGAGAAGGGCCGTCGGGTGCGGCGGCTGCGGGTCAGCCATGCGTTCCACTCGGCGGCCATGGATCCCGTACTGGACGAACTCGACGCGGTGGCAGCGGAGTTGACGTACGCGCGCCCGCAGGTGCTGTGGGCGGGCGCGCTGACCGGTGAGCTGGTCGGTGAGTGCGAGGGTGGGTACTGGCCTGCGCAGACGCGGCAGGCGGTGCGGTTCGCCGACGCGCTGGCGGCGCTGGCCGCCGAAGGCGTGACGGTGTTCATCGAGGTCGGTCCGGACGGTTCGCTGTCCGCTCTGGGCCCGGACGCGGTCGCCGGAACCGGCGGCGACGAAGGTGTGTTCGTCCCGCTGCAGCGGCGCAAGGAACGTGACGAGCAGGGCGTGAGCGGTCTGCTGACCGGTCTGGCGCGGGCGTTCGTCAACGGGGCGGCCGTGGACTGGGCCGCACTGCTGCCGACCGCGGACCGGGTCGAACTGCCCACCTACGCCTTCCAGCACCAGCGTTACTGGACACAGGCCAGGGCGGGACAGGCCACGTCGGCGTCGGCCGCGCTCGGGGACGGCGCGAGCACACCGGCCGAGGCGCGCCTGTGGGCGGCCATCGAGAACGGCGACCTGGCGCAGATCGCCGACACACTGGCGGTCGACAGCACCCGTCCGTTCAGTGAGATCCTGCCGGCGCTGGCGTCGTGGCGGCGCCGGGAGCGGGACCGCTCGGTCACCGCGAACTGGCGCTACCGCGTGACCTGGGCCCCGGTCCCCGAGACCGACCCCCGGGCGTTGACCGGCGCCTGGCTCGTCGTGGCACTGGCCGGGTCCGCCGGCGACGAGACGGTGCAGGGCTGTGTGGCGGCGTTGCGCGCCCGCGGCGCCGAAATCGTCGTGACCGAGGTCGAGGCTCCGGCTGTGGAGCGCGCCGACGTGGCCGCCCTGCTCGGCCGGGCGCTGGAGGGCACCGAGCCGTCCGCCGTCTCCGGAGTGGTGTCGCTGCTCGCCCTCGACGCGACGCCGGTCGCCGAACACCCCGTCGTCACCGTCGGACTGGCGGCGACCCTGAGCCTGGTGCAGGCCCTCGGCGACACCGGCATCGACGCACCCCTGTGGATCCTCACCCGCGGCGCGGTGGCCGCCGGGCCCAGCGAGGTGCTCGCCGGCCCGGTGCAGGCGCAGGCGTGGGGCCTCGGCCGGGTCGTGGGCATGGAACACCCCGAACGCTGGGGCGGGTTGGTCGACCTGCCCGCCGTCGTCGACGAGCGGGCCGGCGCCCGGCTGGCCGCAGTCCTGGCCGGATGCGGCGAGGACCAGGTCGCGATCCGGTCGGCCGGGATCCTCGGCCGCCGCCTGACCCGCGCCGCACAGCCCCGAGACACCGAAACGTCCTGGACGCCGCGCGGCAGCGTACTGATCACCGGCGGCACCGGGGCGATCGCCGGTCACGTCGCCCGGTGGCTGACCGGACGCGGCGCGCCGCGCCTGGTGCTCACCAGCCGCTCCGGGCCCGCCGCAGCCGGCGTCGCGGCCCTGGCCGCTGAACTCGCCGCCGCAGGATCCGCGGTCGACATCGTCGCCTGCGACGTGAGCAGCCGTGCGGACCTGTCCGGTGTGCTGGCCCGGACCGCGGCCGAGGGACCCGCCGTGTCCTCGGTGATGCACACCGCAGCCGTCCTGGACGACGGCGTGCTGGACCGGCTGTCCGCGCCGCGCCTGCAGACCGCGCTGTCGGCCAAGGCCATGGGCGCGGCCCTCCTCGACGAGCTGACGTCCGGCCTGGACCTCGACGCCTTCGTGCTCTTCTCCTCCTCGGCGGCCACGCTGGGCGCCGCGGGCCAGGGCAACTACGCGGCGGCGAACGCTTTCCTGGACGCCGTGGCCGAGAACCGGCGGGCCCGCGGCCTGGCCGGTCTCGCCGTGGCCTGGGGCGCCTGGGCCGGCGGCGGTCTGGCCGGGTCGAGCGACGTCGTACGGAACCGGACGGCCCAGGGCCCCATGCCGGCGATGGACCCGCAGCTCGCCCTGCGGGCGCTCGGCGAGGCCCTCGACGGCCCCGACCCGGTCGTGACCGTGATGGACGTCGACTGGCCGCAACTGGCCGCGGTGCCCGGCGCGGTCGACGTACGGCAGATGCCCCTCGTCCGTGACCTGCCCGAGATCCGGCAACTGGCCGCCGCGAGCACGGGATCCGAGACCGTGGTGCGCGGTGACGGAGAGCTGGCGCGACGGCTGGCCGGCCTCGGCCGGGCCGAGCAGGAGCGGGTGCTCGCCGACGTGGTGCGGGCCGAGGCGGCCGCGGTCCTCGGCTACGCCTCGGCCGAGGCCGTCGAGGCCCGGCGGGCCTTCAGTGACCTGGGCTTCGACTCGCTGACCGCGGTCGAACTGCGCAACGGCCTGAACGCGGCGACCGGGCTGCGGCTGCCCTCCACCCTGATCTTCGACTACCCGACCCCGGTCGTGCTCGCCGCACACCTGCGCACGGAACTCGCGGGAGAACTGACGCAGGGGGCCGCGGTCGTCACCGCCGCCCCGGCGACGACCGCCGGCCAGGCCGACCCCGGCGAGCCGCTGGCGATCGTCGGCATGGCGTGCCGGTTCCCGGGCGGTGCGAGCAGCCCGGAGGCCTTCTGGAACCTGCTGGCCACGGGCGGCGACGCGGTCGGCGGCGTGCCGCAGGACCGCGGCTGGGACCTGGAGAGCCTCTTCGACCCCGACCCGGACAACGACGGGACGTCCTACACCCAGCAGGGCGGCTTCCTCACCGGAGCGGGGGACTTCGACGCGGGATTCTTCGGGATCAGCCCGCGCGAGGCCGTGGCGACCGACCCGCAACAGCGCCTGCTGCTGGAGGTGTCGTGGGAGGCGCTGGAGCGGGCCGGCATCGACCCGGTCTCCCTGCGCGGCAGCTCCACCGGCGTGTTCGCGGGCGGCTACGGCTCGGGCTACGGCATGGCCGTGGCGCTGACCGGAGACGGAGCATCGGGCCTCGAGGGCCACCTGATGACCGGCAACGCGACCAGCGTGCTGTCCGGCCGCATCGCCTACGCCCTGGGCCTGGAGGGCCCGGCGGTGACCGTGGACACGGCATGCTCCTCCTCGCTGGTGGCACTGCACCTGGCGAGCCAGGCCGTGCGGTCGGGCGAGTGCTCGCTGGCGCTGGTCGGCGGTGTCACGATCATGGCGACCCCATGGGAGATGGTGGGCTTCTCCCGCCAGCGCGGGCTCGCCCTGGACGGTCGCTGCAAGGCGTTCTCCGCCGACGCCGACGGCATGGGCATGGGCGAGGGCGCCGGCATGGTCGTCGTGGAGCGGCTGTCGGACGCCCTGCGCAACGGCCACCGGGTGCTG
This sequence comes from Streptomyces sp. NPDC020362, assembly GCF_040642095.1. Taxonomy (NCBI): domain Bacteria; kingdom Bacillati; phylum Actinomycetota; class Actinomycetes; order Kitasatosporales; family Streptomycetaceae; genus Streptomyces; species Streptomyces sp. NPDC020362. Next base: position 816 of record NZ_JBFAET010000345.1, on the reverse strand, counting down.
GCGGTGGTACGCGGCAGTGCGGTCAACCAGGACGGCGCCTCCAACGGCCTGACGGCACCGAACGGCCCCTCGCAGCAGCGCGTCATCCGTGCCGCGCTGGCCAACGCCGGTATCGGCGCGGACGAGGTCGACGTCGTCGAGGCGCACGGCACCGGCACCACGCTCGGTGACCCGATCGAGGCGCAGGCGCTGCTCGCGACCTACGGCCAGGAGCGGGGCGGGCAGCCGCCGTTGTGGCTGGGCTCGGTGAAGTCGAACATCGGGCACACACAGGCCGCGTCCGGTGTGGCCGGTGTGATGAAGATGGTCCTGGCGCTGCAGTACGGCGAGTTGCCGCAGACACTGCACGCGGACGAGCCGTCGCCGCACGTGGACTGGTCCGCGGGCGAGGTGGGGCTGCTGACCCAGGCGGTGCCGTGGCCGGCCGGGGAGCGCGCCCGCCGTGCGGGTGTGTCCTCGTTCGGGATCAGCGGCACCAACGCCCACGTCATCCTGGAGGAGGCCCCGGCCGAGGCCGGACGCGACGTCGAGGACGGCGCAGGCGAGGCCGACGGGCAGGGCGCGACGGCCAAGGCGCCGGTCGTGTCGGGTGCCGGGGCGTGGCTCGTGTCGGGGCGCTCCGCCGCGGGTCTGACCGCGCAGGCGGGTCGGCTGCGGGAGTGGGTGCGGGCTCGTCCGGAGCTGGAACCTGCCGCGGTGGGACGGTCGTTGGTGACGACCCGGTCCGCCTTCGAGCATCGCGCCGTCGTGCTGGGCACCGAGCGTGGCGAACTGGTTGCGGGTCTGGAGAGTCTGGCGGCCGGGGTGTCGTCGGGT
>NZ_JBFAET010000344.1:0-5471 GCF_040642095.1 Streptomyces sp. NPDC020362 | reverse complement strand
GGGGCGGGAACGGACGACGATCAACCTGAGAGCGGCGGCAGGTGACTCTCCGTCGCCGTGCTCCGGTGTGATGACGCTGGTGCGTCGCAGTGCCGGCGTACACATGAACGTCCCCAGCCTCGTACGGATGAAAAGGGACAGTTGCTGATGCGTTGAGACCTGCTGCTCGGCACTCTGCTGCTTGGTCGATACAGGCGGCGGAGGGGGCTGGCAGTGGTCTTGGATCCGCAGCGTTGGCTGGAGCTTCGGCGCTTTCGCGGCCTGCTGAAGTCCGGGGCGATGAGCTTGTCGGAGATCGCCCGGGAGACCGGGCTGGACCGCAAGACGGTACGCAAATACCTCTCGTCCCCAGGGCCGGCAACCCCTCCGCGGCGGTCGCCGAGCGGGCGGTCGCGGGCAAGGTGATCGACGAGTTCGGACCGCTGATCGACTCGATGCTACGGGCTGAGGTCCTGATGAAGGCCGCGGTCATTCACGAGCGGCTGGCCCAGGAGTACGGCTTCACCGGGAACCATCAGCGGGTCAAGCTCTATGTTCAGACGGCCCGGCCGAGGATCGCCGAGGAACTGGGGATCACGCCCGAGGAACTGGCGAGGATACACCGCCGGTTCGAGGTGATCCCAGGGGCCCAGGCCCAGGTGGACTGGGGGATGAGGGCAAGATTCTCGCCCACCTGGGCATCGCGAAGGTCTACTCCTTCCACATGACACTCTCGTAGTCCCGCGATCCGTTCTGCTGCTTCACCATCAGCCAGGACCTGCAGACGTTCTTCGACTGCCGCCGCCGGGCGTTCGCGCACTTCGGCGGGGCTCCGATGACGATCGTCTACGACCGGACCAAGACCGTCGTCTGCCGGCACGTCGCCCCTGGTGAGGCGGTCCCGCTGCATCCGGAAGCGGTCGGCTTCGCCGGCCACTACGGAGTGAAAGGCTGGATCGTGCAGACAGAGCCCGCACGCGGCCTTCCACCGCAGGTCGCAGCGCAGTTCCTGAACCGTTTCGATATCGGACAGGCCGTGCAAGGTCTGCAGGACGACCATGCAGGCCAGTACCCCCGGCGGGACCGAGGGCCGGCCATCCGACGACGGATACATGTCGGCGAACATCGCTTCCGGGAACAGGGCGTCCCGGTGCTCGGCCAGGAACGCGAACACGCTCCCTGCCGGGATCAACTCCCGGCAAGTGGCCCATACATCCGGCCCCACCGGCTCCCTCCGCGGCCGCCCCATCATGCTTACAACTCTGGCCCCGCACAGGCGAGTACGGGACCAGAACACAACATCTTCATCGGCCTTCTAGCCCACACCACACATAATGCGCGCACGAAACCGCAGGTCAGGAACCCTTGCCGACTGGCTCCAGGATCGCCACGCACTCCACATGATGCGTCATAGGGAACGTGTACAAGGCCGATCTGTAGTTGGCCATCACTCCGTTTCGACTGCCCAAGACAGGCCCAAGCGCCTGTCGGAGGCTCAGCCGCTCGTCTCAGTTCGGTGACCCGCATCACACCCGACTCCTGTCAGCGATCGGGGCACCGTCCCGTTCAAGGGACACGCGAACGAGACAGGAGCAACGCCATGAAGCACCGCATCGTCGTACTCGGCGCCGGATACGCCGGAGCCTTCGCCGCCGGAAACCTGGCTCGCCGGCTCTCTCCGGCCGACACCGAGATCACCGTCGTCAACGCCGTACCCGACTTCGTTGAGCGGATGCGGCTCCACCAGCTCGCGATCGGCCAGAATCTCGCGTTCCGCAAGCTCGCCGACGTATTCGCGGGCACCGGGGTGCGGCTGCGCCTGGCGCGCGTCACCGGCGTCGACCCCGAGCGCAGGACCGTCGCCGTGACCGGCGAGGACGGCGACAGCGAGCTCGCGTACGACACGCTTCTCTACGCGCTCGGCAGCTCTGTAGCCCACCATGGCCTCCCCGGCGTGACCGAGTACGCCTTCGATGTGACCGGCCGGTCCTCAGCGCTGCGTCTGCGCAAGCGCCTGGCCGGCCTGGGCGAGGGCAGCACCGTGCTGGTCGTCGGTGAGGGGCTGACCGGCATCGAGACCGCCACCGAGTTCGCCGAGTCCCGGCCCGACCTCTCGGTCGCGCTCGCCGCCCGCGGCGAGCTGGGCACCTGGCTCTCCCCGAAGGCCCGCCGTCACCTGCGCCAAGCCTTCGACCGGCTCGGCATCACCGTCCACGAGCACACCGGCATCGAGGCCGTCGAGCCGACACAGGCGATCGCCGCCGACGGTACGTCCATCCCGGCCGACGTGACCGTGTGGTCGGCCGGGTTCGCCGTGCACCCCATCGCGGCTGCCAGCGGCCTGGAGGTCGCCGAGACCGGCCAGATCGTCGTCGACCGCACCATGCGCTCGGTCTCGCACCCGGATGTCTACGCCGCCGGTGACAGCGCCTACGCGATCGGCGAGAACGGGCGGCCACTGCCGATGTCCTGCGCCTCGGCCGGCTGCACCAACATGCAGGCGACCGCGGCGATCATCGCGCGCCTGACGGGCAGCAAGGTCCCGACCACCGGGCTGAAGTACCACGGCAACCACATCAGCCTCGGGCGGCGAGACGCGATCTTCCAGATGGTGGACGGGGACGCCCACTCGATGTCCTGGTATCTGGGCGGCCGGACCGCCGCGCTGCTCAAGTCGGGCGTGCTCAACGGGGCCGGGTGGAGCATCGCCCACCCGACCTTCGGCATGCCCAAGCGCAGGCACCGCCTGGCCACCGCGCCTGACCGGACCGGTGCGAGGGGCGCCGCATAAGCTCCTCCGCATGGACAGCGCAGCAATCGATCGGTTCGAGGCCAGCCGGGGCCGGCTGGCCTCGCTCGCGTACCGTCTGCTCGGCTCGGCCACCGACGCCGAGGACGCCGTGCAGGACACGTTCCTGCGCTGGCAGGCCGCGGACCGGGAACGCATCGAGGTGCCGGAGGCGTGGCTGACCAAGGTCGTCACCAATCTCTGCCTCGACCGGCTCCGCTCCGCGCAGTCGCGCCACGAGCGAGCGGCTGGTGCCTGGCTGCCCGAGCCGCTCCTTGAAGGCGACCCGATGCTTGGTCCGGCCGAAACCTTTGAGCAGCGCGAATCGGTGTCCTTGGCCGTACTGACCCTCTTGGAGCGCCTCTCGCCGGTCGAGCGGGCCGCCTACGTCCTGCGCGAGGCTTTCTCGTACCCCCACGCCGAGATCGCCGGGATCCTCGACATCACCGAGTCCGCGAGCCAGCAGCATGTCCATCGGGCCCGTATCCGGATCACCGCCGAGCGCCGCAGCGACGACGAGGTGGACCCCGCGTCCGCGCGCCGGGTCGTCGAGGAGTTCCTCGCCGCCGCCACATCGGGGCGCACCGAAAGGCTGGTGGCGCTGCTCACCGACGACGCGACCTCGGTCTCGGACGGCTTCGGACTGGCCAGGCGCCTGCTGCGGTACAACACGCGCGAGCGCATCGCCTCCTACGTGCGGGCCGGCTTCAAGCCCACCTCGGCGAAGCGGCGGCTGGCCGGCGGCTCCCCCGCGTTCCACATCGCGCTGGTCAACGGCTCCCCGGCCGTCCTCGCCGTGACCGACGACCGGGTCGTGGGCGCCGTGGTGTTCGAAGTCAGCGACGGCAAGGTCGCGTCCCTACTAGGCATCGCCGCCGCGGACCGGCTCGCGCGCCTCAACGAGGGCTGGCGGCAGCACGAACCCGACGCGCCCGTCATCAACGCATGGTGACCAGAGCCACCGGAATCCAGTGACGCACAAGGGGGTGCCGGATGTTCGCGTGGGAGACGTTGACGGTCCGTCGGCCGGCCGACGGCTCGTTCCACCGCCCACGGTAGGAAATGCGGACCGTGCCTCCCTCGTTCTGGTAGCCCTTGTCGGCCCAGCAGCGGATGCCCGCGTGGGTCAGGGCGTCGATGATGCCGTGGGTGCGGGCGGCCTTGATGTCGTGAACTGCGCCGGGCAGGGCAGCTGAGGCCCACAGCAGCTGACCGAACGGATCGGCCAGGACCTGCACGTCCATACCATGCTTCTTGTGTTTGATGCCCGGGTAGTAGAGGCGGTCGGCGGCGATCCGCTCGATGGGCAGCAGGGTGCCATCCAAGATCACGAACGCCTTGGCCCTGCCCGTGCTGGTGGCCTGCCGGAGCGTGGGTGCGAGGGCGGCCGGGACGTCGATGGCCTCGGCGACGTACCGGTGCGCGGTGGCCACCCCGGACGTCAAAGGCAGCGGCCAGGCGGGTGTAGGTGTCGCCGCAGCTCAAGTGGGGCAGAGCCGACAGAGCCTGACGGCCCGTACACAGCCGCCGCCAGCACGTTCGCAGCTGGGTGCGGCGCGCTGCGAGGTGGAGGGACAGCAGACGCAGGGCCGATCAGGACAGGTCGATCGCAGAACGGTAGACAAACACGACGAAGCTCCTGGTCGGGCGACGGGTGATCTTGGTCGTGAACCCGTCTACCAGGAGCTTCACTGCTACGTGGAGCCACCAGCTTCGACTTGCACCGCTCTACGCCAGGTTGGAAAAGACTCACGGGCCTGTGCCTTGAGAAGGAACGTCGCCGTGAAACGCACCCCCAAACGACTACGGGCGGTGGCCTGCCACTTACCCGAATTCAGCTTGCGAAGGTACAGATGCGCTCCTCGTCCAGTGCTGCGGCCCCATTCACTCGCACCACCAGCTCACCGACGAGCGATCACCGGGAGAACACCTCCTCTCGACGCGTTCGATCCGGCCCGGTGATGAGCCCTCACCGGAGATGCCGCCGGTCCACGACGGATACCCGGAGTGGCGCCGGACCATCCAGCATCGACGGCGAGGGCTGCACAACGATCTGAAAGGAAACGAAGTCCACAAGCAGAAGAAGGGCACATGGGCTCGAGTCACCGATCACCTCGGGGACGACTTGCACACTCTCCGGATAGTCGAGCCGACGGCCGCTCTCTCATGCGCCGCATCCCTCGGACGGTCTCTCGACGACGGAATCGTGTATCTGGAGGGGCCGTCCCAGCACGGTCCCAGCATGGGCACTCCATCCCAGCACCATGCAGTTCAGGCCACCTGGTCACCTCTACGCCGCTTGCGTGCATGTGGCCGGGGTTGCCTCCTTCAGGTGCCGCTTACCACTTCCGCCTGCGCGACATCACCATGAATCCAGCGGCGCCGAAGCCGCGCGCTCGACGATCTCAAGGGCGAGGCGGAGGCTGCTCCCGGACCCGGCCGGTCAGACTGCCGACTCTCGCTCGCCCGAGCGCCTCACGGCCGATCAGCAGGGGCTGCGTTGACTTCATGCCTCTCAGGCAGGCACCCAGTGCGACCGTGAGAGCTGCAGCGCCATAGGCCCACGCCTGCAGAGGGAACCCGGGCAACAGTCGCCCGGCGAGGTAGAGGACTGTGCCGGCCGCTATGACGGCGAGCCACTCCCAGCGGCCGTCCAAGGCTGCGAGGGCGATGACGAGCAGGGAGTACCAGGGGTAGTTGGGTG